>JAIELM010000312.1 GCA_019752975.1 Undibacterium sp.
CGGAAACCGCAGAAATTACAGCAACAGAAGCTGTAGAAGAAGTGTTGCCTTTGTTCTTGGAAACCTCGGAACTTGAGCTGCAATTGCAGGCCTTACCTAGCTTCGATTCGCCAGAGTCGATTGAGGAAATCACTTTAGATCACGGGGTGACCGAGGCGTCGATCGATGAACCGGTAGGCGCTCCGCTCGATGAAGCGACTGCGACGCAAGCGGACGAGTCGGCAGCAGAGTTGACTGTCGTAGTGGACGACCAGTCCGCTGCAGAGCTTGTGATGATGGGGACGCTAGATCCAATTTCTGACGAGCATCCAATAGAAGAAGTTGCTCCTGAGTTTGTGCCGCATGAACTGGTACCTGAGGTGAGTGCAACCGAGGAAGTCCTTGCTCAAGATAGCGCTATCGATAATGTGATTGAGTTGGCGCAGGACGATCAAGAAGTCAGCGACAAACCGCATCAAGAAACCGCGCAGATTATCGAATTTCCTGATTTTTCTATGCCAGCGAAGGCGGCGGATTTGGATAATACCAAGCGTATTGGTAATGTCGAGATTAGTCTCCCCTTGCATACGATTTACATGGCGGAGACCGATGAAATTGTGCGTTATTTGGCGCAAGATTTTGCGGAATGGCGACATGAGCCTACGCGTGAAGTGTCTCGACCTGCGGTGCATGCGAGTCATTCGCTGGCAGGTAGTTCTGCGACCGTAGGATTATTCGCAGCGCAGGAGTTAGCACATAATTTGGAAAATGTATTGCAGCGCTTAGAGCGTCACCCAGTAGCGCTGTTCGAATCGGAATTTGATCTGCTGGATCAATCGGTCGAGTGTTTAAAGGGAATGCTGCAAAAATTTGCCTTGTCTGAAATGGCTGAACGTGTGGTTCAGGAGAACTCACAGCTAGTGCATTTATTAGAAGCAGTGATTGCGCGTTCTGATGTGGGAGATGATGAAGAGTTTATTACTTCTACGAACGAAAGAGTTGATCAAGAAACCTCAGAAGTTGAATTGCGTGTTAACGATGAACTCGATCAAGATTTGTTGCCCGTCTTTATAGAAGAAGGAAACGATCTGTTACCGATGATAGGTCAGCTCCTGCGCTCTTGGCAAGCTAGTCCGCAGGACGATGCTATTCCTCAGTCAATTTTACGTCTCATGCACACGGTTAAAGGTAGTGCGCGTATGGCTGGCGCTATGCAGCTAGGTCAACACACGCATGACATGGAAACGCGCATAGAAAACTTGATGCATACAGGTGGTGCGATCCGTCAACCTCTGCTGGAAGATTTGCTGGCGCGTCATGATTACGCCATGCATCTGTTTGATCGCTTACAGCATCCTGAATCGATTGTGGTGCCGCAGATCGAAGAATTCGCTGAACTCAGTGTTGAGCAGGAAATGAATCGCTTCCAAGAAGCTGCTTATTTAGCTGACTTGGCGCATGAGGCTGCACAGGTACAAGAAGTTGTGGTGCCAACTCCCGTTGTCGCAAATCTGGACGAGGAAAATACTCAAGCCTTGGTTGCTGAGTTGCCGGTAGAGCCGATTGAATTGCGGGATTTGTTGCCAGAACCAGAGGTCGCTCAAGTCACTACGGTCATTCCTGAAGCGCTTCCAGCACCAGTACGTCGTGTACGCCAAGTAGCGCAGCCGATTGTTCTGCCAAGTAGCAATGCACCGATTCCATTGGTGAGGGTTCGTGCGGATATTCTTGATCGTATGGTAAATCAAGCTGGTGAAGTCTCGATTTCTCGTTCCAAATTAGAAAATGAAGTCGACACGCTTAAACTTTCACTCGCCGAATTGACCGAAAACGTGAGTCGTTTGCGCGCCCAGTTACGCGAAGTCGAAATCCAAGCGGAAACGCAAATTACTTCACGCATGGCACTTTCTGGTGATCGAGAGTTTGATCCATTGGAGTTTGACCGTTTTACACGTTTGCAAGAATTGACTCGGATGATGGCTGAGAGCGTCTCTGACGTGGCATCTGTGCAAACTACACTTAGTCGCACGATTGAGGGCGCAAGTGGCGATTTGCATACCCAAGCGCGCTTGACCCGCGAATTGCAACAGGATCTTATGCGGGTGCGTATGATCCCTTTCTCTAGCGTTTCTGAGCGTTTATATCGTATCGCTAGGCAAACTGCGAAAGAAGTCGATAAGCGCGTGAACTTGGATATACGCGGTACTACGGTAGAGATGGATCGTGGCGTATTGGAAAAAATGGTCGGTCCTTTCGAACATATGTTGAGGAATGCAATCGTCCACGGTGTTGAGAGTCGTCAAGAGCGTCTTGCAGCAGGAAAGAATGAAACCGGTGAACTACTGATCGAGGTTCGTCAAGAGGGTAACGAGGTGGTGATCCATTTCACGGATGATGGACAAGGCTTGCATTTGAACCGGATTCGTGAAAAAGCTAAAGCGGTGGGACTGCTCACGGATGATAATTATCTGAATGAATCCGAAGTGGTGAATCTGATCTTCGAGTCTGGATTCTCAACTGCCAGCGAAGTAACCGAGTTGGCCGGGCGCGGTGTCGGTATGGACGTGGTGCGATCCGAAGCAGCTTCTCTGGGTGGACGTGTGTCGGTATCTTCAGTGGAAGGCAAGGGCGCTCACTTTACTATCCATCTCCCATTAACTCTCGCAGTAACACAAGTTGTGTTGGTCCGAGTGGCCGGAAAAATTTACGCTGTGCCTTCGGTATTGGTTGAGCAAGTACAGCAATTGAAAGTGAATGCGCTGGCCGCCGCATACAATGAAAGCGCAATATTTTGGCAAGGAAAACGAGTGCCTTTGCATTACTTGCCAAGTATGTTGGGCGAGCGCCAAGTTATTCCAGATACTCAGCAATACACGCCTATATTGATCATGCAAAGTGATAATGAAAGGGTAGCGATTCACGTAGATCAAATTTTAGGCAACCGTGAGGTGGTGGTAAAAAATGTCGGCCCGCAATTGGCTCGCTTGATCGGTATTGCTGGTGCTACGGTCTTGGGTTCAGGTGACATTGTTTTGATTCTCAATCCAGTTCCATTGGCGTTAAAGATGGAACATGAGCGGGCAAGATTGAGCGAGGCGCCGATAGAAGATTCGCATCATTTGAGTGAGCAGCATGAGTTGGGTGCGGTGGCTGAAATGGCGACGGCAGAAGCGATAAGCAATCCGGTGCAGGGTCTACGTGCTCATCATATCATTATGGTGGTAGATGATTCTTTGACGGTGCGCCGTGTGACTCAACGCTTGTTAGTACGTGAGGGATATCAGGTAGTGTTGGCTAAGGATGGGATTGATGCGCTAGAGCAGTTGCAGTCAATTACACCGGACGTGATGTTGGTCGACATTGAGATGCCGCGTATGGATGGCTTCGACTTGACGCGTAACGTACGTAGCGATGCTAGAACTAAACATATTCCTATCATTATGATTACTTCACGTACCGCCGATAAACATCGCAATTACGCGGCGGAGTTGGGTGTGAATGAATATTTTGGTAAGCCTTATCGTGAAGATGATTTGTTAGCTGCAATCACACAATTTGTCAGCAAGACGGCCGTGATCGGCTAAGTCGTGTTCGTCATCTACGGACTTAATTTGTAACCGTCGTTGAACTTTTCATCGCCCAATATGGTCAAAAAAATGACGCAAAAAAAACCCGCCGAAGCGGGTTTTTTACTCACCTAGACTTATGCTGGATTTTGGATATTTGAAGCTTGCTTGCCTTTTGGACCCTGTGTTACCTCGAATTGAACTTTTTGACCTTCTTTCAAAGTCTTAAATCCATTCATTTGGATCGCGGAGAAGTGGGCGAACAAATCTTCACCACCATCATCAGGGGTGATAAAACCGAAGCCCTTAGAATCGTTAAACCATTTTACGGTACCTGTTGCCATAATACATCTTTCAAAATAAACTAATCACACGAGCTGAAAAAGCAAGAAAACTCTAGTAAGAACCCTGTCTTAACCCGCCCACTCCCTTATTGGTAGCATTGAAATCTTAAGTTAACTATCAATAAATATCATTCTTGGCGGAAAAAAATTTAAAGTCAAGAAAATTAGCCAGAACACGAGTCATTGTTGTTTTTTTACTTGGAATCTGTTGCACTCTTGTGATTTTCCGTATGAGCACCATCTAAAGTTACAAGTAAATAAAATAAATGCACAGAGAAGGTTGGTGTTTATTTTACAATGTATTAAAATAGAGAAATGCGCGCTTATTTCACGATATGTTGCACTTGATTACTGTTAAGGTACTAGAATACAGATATGGGAACAAAGCACGAAAACAGTACAGTACTGGAAAAGCAGGCGCAAAAATTAAAGCCGCCTTCCATGTATCAAGTGGTATTGCTCAACGACGACTACACACCGATGGAATTCGTGGTAGCGGTCATTCAGGAATACTTCAATAAAGATAAGGAAACCGCGATGCAAATTATGTTAAAAGTACATATTGACGGTCGTGGTGTTTGTGGTGTGTATTCCAAGGATGTGGCATTAACCAAAGTTGAGTTGGTGTTAACTCTCGCTAGGCGCGAGGGACACCCCTTACAATGCGTGATGGAGGAAGTATGATTGCCCAAGAATTAGAAGTGAGTTTGCACATGGCCTTTGTTGAGGCGCGTCAAGCACGATATGAGTTCATCACAGTGGAGCATTTGCTACTTGCTTTGCTTGACAATCCTTCGGCGGCTGAAGTGATGCGTGCCTGTGCAGTCAATATTGAGGACTTGCGCAAAACGCTTGCCAACTTCATTTCCGATAACACGCCTATCGTACAAGGCTCGGGCGAGGTCGATACCCAGCCGACGCTGGGCTTTCAGCGTGTGATTCAACGTGCCATCATGCATGTGCAATCAGCATCCAATGGTAAACGGGAAGTCACTGGAGCCAATGTGCTGGTTGCGATTTTTGGCGAAAAAGATTCGCACGCCGTGTACTACTTGCACCAACAAGGCGTGACTCGGCTTGATGTAGTCAATTTCATTTCTCATGGCGTACGTAAAGATAATCATAGCGAACCACAGAAATCACCTGAAGGTGCTGAAGATGCACATGGTGAACATCATGCCAAAGAAAATCCCCTAGAGCAATTCACGCAAAATTTAAATAAGGCGGCCAGCGAAGGAAAGATTGATCCACTCATCGGTCGTGATAATGAAGTCGAGCGCGTGATTCAAATTCTTTGTCGCAGACGTAAAAATAATCCACTTTTGGTTGGTGAAGCTGGGGTAGGTAAAACAGCGATTGCCGAAGGGCTAGCGTGGAGAGTCACTCAAAATGACGTGCCAGATATTTTATCTGGCGCGGTGGTCTATTCGCTAGATATGGGTTCGTTACTGGCTGGGACCAAATATCGAGGTGATTTTGAATTGCGTTTAAAAGGCGTTTTGAAGCAATTAAAAGACACACCAGACGCGATTTTGTTTATCGATGAAATCCATACCATTATCGGTGCAGGATCCGCTTCAGGCGGGACGATGGACGCGTCCAATTTGTTAAAGCCAGCGCTCTCTAATGGTCAACTCAAATGCATAGGGGCGACCACTTATACTGAGTACCGCGGGGTCTTTGAAAAAGATCATGCATTAGCACGCCGCTTTCAAAAGGTCGACGTGAATGAGCCAACCGTAGAGCAAACGGTACAAATTTTACGCGGCTTAAAAGCGAAGTTTGAAGAACATCATGGTGTCAAATATTCTGCCGCAGCATTGACTACGGCAGCGGAATTGTCAGCGCGTTTTTTAAACGACAGGCATTTGCCGGATAAAGCGATAGATGTGATTGACGAAGCCGGTGCAGCGCAACGTATTTTGCCTAAGTCTAAGCAAAAGAAAACCATAGGCAAGGCCGATATCGAGGATATCATCGCCAAGATCGCCAGAATACCGCCGCAGACCGTCAATCAAGACGATAGGTCGAAGTTGCAGACCATAGATAGAGATCTGAAAAATGTCGTGTTTGGACAAGAACCCGCGATCGAAGCCTTAGCTGCGGCGATCAAGATGTCACGCGCTGGTTTGGGTAAAACCGATAAGCCTATAGGTTCCTTCTTGTTTTCTGGACCCACTGGTGTTGGGAAAACGGAAGTGGCTAAACAATTGGCTTTCACTTTAGGCATAGAGTTGATTCGCTTTGATATGTCAGAGTATATGGAGCGTCATGCAGTGAGTCGCTTAATCGGCGCGCCACCTGGCTATGTTGGCTTTGATCAAGGTGGCCTGTTGACCGAGGCAATCACCAAAAAGCCCCACGCGGTTCTGTTACTCGATGAAATTGAAAAGGCACATCCTGACGTCTTTAATATTTTGCTGCAAGTGATGGATCATGGCACGCTCACGGATAATAATGGACGCAAAGCGGATTTCCGCAATGTGATCATTATCATGACCACCAACGCCGGCGCTGAAAGTCTACAGAAAACCTCTATGGGCTTCACGAATAGCAAGGCGGCCGGGGATGAAATGGCGGATATTAAACGCATGTTCACACCTGAATTTAGAAATCGCCTAGATGCTATTATCAGTTTCCGTGCCTTGGATGAAGAGATCATCCTGCGTGTTGTAGATAAATTCCTGATGCAGTTAGAAGAGCAATTGCATGAGAAAAAAGTAGAGGCGACGTTCAGTGACGTTCTTCGCAAATTCTTAGCCAAAAAAGGCTTTGACCCTAGCATGGGTGCAAGACCAATGGCACGTCTCATTCAGGATATGATCAGGAAGGCCTTAGCCGACGAGTTGTTGTTTGGACGACTAGTTACGGGTGGAAGAGTCTCGGTAGATTTGGATGAATTGGATCAGATTAAGCTGGAATTTCATGAAGGCGATGTGCCTCCACCCAATGCCTCGCAAGAAGTGGTAGAAGTGGAATAAGGGAGCCTTTAAATAATCACGCTTTGTCTTGAAATTTCTTTGTAAATATTAGCCTGCTACGTGGCGAACTTATGTAGCAGGCTAATGTTTTTCTCGTGCTTTATCTGTAAGTTGATCTGCGATTCTAGCGCAGTTGGTGCCTATATGTTCAGATAGGCGGTAGTCTAGTCAGTCGTAAAAAAGCACTCGCTTTGTCTTAAAATTCTTCGTGGCAGTATTGCGCCCTAGCCTTACCTACTATATGCTCTGCGACCTGCTGATGATTTTAGGCGAGATTTTCTTATACAGGTCTTCGATGTTATTTGAGCCTTGACTGCGCATTTTTATTTTTATCGCTTTTTGTCGGTATTAGTTCGCTAAATAGCTCGCTATTGACTCCTCATTCAAGCGATAAGCGCTATCTCAAATCCCAATAATAATCTCGACTTACGTCATCAAACGTCTGTATTCCTCTTCTCGCATTGATAGAACGCGCAAATGAAATCTGTTAAACCCCAAGAAAAACACGAAATTCGCCCAGGGCAGTCTCTAGAGCTGCTGAAAGAACTGCACATTCTGACCCGTGATGGCAAGATGAATCAAGACAGTCGGCGTAAGCTTAAACAGGTTTATCATTTATATCAATTCATCGAACCTTTGCTCGCGCAAGTTCAGGCTCAGAATGGACAAGTGAGTTTGGTAGATCATGGGGCGGGTAAATCTTACTTAGGATTTATTCTCTACGATTTATTTTTCAAAGCTTTGGCTGAAGACAATGCATCGCACATCTATGGTATTGAGACGCGAGATGAATTGGTGATCAAGTCGCGTCAGCTGGCTGCGCACTTGGGATTTAAAGGTATGTCCTTTCTTAATCTTAGTGTCGCCGATTCGACCATTTCACATGCGCTACCAGAAAAAATTGATGTGGTTACCGCGCTCCATGCGTGCAATACTGCAACTGATGACGCCATAGAATTTGCACTTAAGAAACAGGCGAAATTCATGGTGTTAGTACCCTGCTGTCAAGCTGAAGTGGCCGCCGAATTACGTAAATCTAAGAGTGAAGCTGTACGCAATAATGCACTCTCAGAAATGTGGCGCCACCCTATACACACTAGGGAGTTCGGTTCTCAAATTACCAATGTATTGCGTTGTTTGCAGTTGGAATCACATGGCTACACTGTCCGCGTCACCGAGTTGGTTGGTTGGGAGCACTCCATGAAAAACGAACTCATTATTGCCGAGTACAAAGGTGTACCTAATCAGAAATCAGCCGTACGGCTCAAAAATATTTTACAGAGTACGGGTCTAGAAAATCTACAACCACGATTTTTTACTACTTAAGTTAAGCACTTACCTAGCCATCCACTCAGTCATCCACTCAGTCATCCACTTATCCATCCACTTATCCATCCATGAAAGGGAAGCGCCAACTAGGCTTCCCTGTTCACTGGTTCTAAAATGTGGCGCTTACAATTCAAGTACGCTTTTGTCCATTTTTGCGACGAAAAAAAGAGTCGTGTTTGCGTCACATTCACGTCACAAATAATGTTTAATATTGTTTATACTTTTGTCGCATAATTGTAAAAATTCGATTTGGAAGAAATATGCTCAGTCAAGATCGTGACTGCACAACTCCTCCAATATTAGACGCCTCTCGCCCATAAGGAAAGTATATGTTCGCTGCCGTTGACCTTGGTTCAAATAGTTTTCGTCTGCACATCGGTAAGCACGATGGAAATATGATTCGGGTAATCAAAAGCGCACGCGACCCAATACGCTTAGCCGCTGGTTTAGATGGGCAAGCTAATCTTAGTCGGGAGTCCATGAATAGGGCAATTGCTTGCTTAGTGCGGTTTAAAGAAATCTTGGACGCTGAAACCGGAAGTGAAGAATTGGTAGTCAGAGTAGTGGCAACCAATACGGTGCGGATTGCTAAGAACGCTGCACAGTTCTTACTTGAGGCCGAGGCAGCCATAGGTCGCCCAATTGAAGTGATCTCGGGCGAAGAAGAGGGTCGTTTGATTTACATGGGTGTTTCCAATTCACTCGCTATCCCCGCTGAACGAAGATTGGTGATTGATATTGGCGGTGGTTCTACCGAAATTATTTTAGGACGTGGGCAAGAAATCGTGAAGGTGGAATCCTTCGCCATAGGGACGGTCAAAACGAGTTCCAATTTTTTCCCAGAAGGAAAAATTACCGCACAAGGTTTTGAGTCCGCGGTGTTGGGTGTGCGCTCGTTGTTGGAGGATGCAACGCCTTCATATCAACCTGATTTTTGGCGCAATGCCTACGGCTCTTCTGGAACGGTGCGTGCCATTTCGGACGCCTTGGCCAAGAACGGTTTCGGGGATGCACAAGTGACACTGAAGAAATTGATCGCTTTACGTGATTACTGCGTCGATAAAGGTGCTGTCGATGATTTGAATTTAGCGGGAATTAAGCCTGAACGCGTCGCCATGGTGATTGGTGGTCTCGCGATCTTGATTGGTCTCTTTCAAGAATTGAATATTGAAGTTCTGCACCCAATCGAAGCTGGTTTGCGTATGGGGGTCATGTGGGATTTGTATTTGCGTTCGACTAAACGTGATCGACGTGAGCAATCAGTATATGACCTTGTGGCGCAATTTCGCGCCGATAAGGGGCGGGCTGATTTGGTTGCTGATATGGCGCGTTCTTTGTACGCACAACTTAAACCAAACAACGAAAACTTAAATAATTATGTGGTGTGGAGTGCTCTGCTGCACGAAATAGGCATGGTGGTGTCGCATACTGGTTATCACAAACATGGCAGTTACTTAGTGGAGAACGCCGATATCGCAGGGTTTACCACACGTGAACAGCGCGTCATGAGCCGATTAGTCCTCAGTCAAAAAGGCAATCTGCGAAAAGTCGGCGATGCTTTTGCAGATCTAGATTTTGCTAAAGCGGTATTGGCATTGAGGCTTTCAGTCACCTTTATGCACTCACGCATAGCGTTAGATTACGTAGATTTTAGCCTGAAAATGAAACACAAAATCGAACTGGAAATTAAACAAGCTTGGGTCAGTTTGCATCCCACTGTGGCATTTTGGTTGCAAAAGGAAATTGAATGCTGGCGCGAGATAGGGATAGAGTTTGTAGTGCGGGCGAACGTTTAGTTTTACCCAGAATAAGTCAGAAGAATATGGTTACTCTGCTGTATAGGACAGTAGAAGTAAGATTCTCCTTGAGTTATTGGTTTAAATTGTTTATATTATTTAGGCGGTTTATATTTATTTTTTATTGGAGATATGATGACTACCACGAGCAACCCGAAAGGCAAGGAGAAATTGAATGGCAAGGCACCCGTTGTTCCTGCTAAAACCATCGCCACAGCGGCCAAAATTGAGGCAGTAAAATTGACTGCCGCTAAAGCGGTGGCGAAAGCGCCAGAAGCACCGATGGGAGTTACGCCAGAAGTGAAGCTTGCAACTAAGCCCGTAGCTAAAACAGCGACTAAAGCTGCAACTAACGCAGTGACTAAAGCTGCAACTAAGGCTGCAACTAAGGCTGCAACTAAGCCAGCGACCAAAACGGCAACTAAGCCTGCAACTAAGGCTGCAACTAAGTTAGCCGCTAAACCAACTGTAGCAACGAAACCGAGCACAAAAAAAGTGATCGTAGCAAGGCCTGAGAAAACGCCTGTAACGCCGGTAAAGGCAGTAGCTGTAGCCAAGGAAAAGGTAAAAAAACCAAAATTGGTTCGCGATAGTTTTACCATGCCTGAGTTAGAATATGCGGTCTTAAACGATGTTAAAAAACGCTGCATCAGCGCCGGTATAGAAGTGAAAAAGAGTCAGTTGCTACGAGTAGGGTTAGCCTTATTGAAGGCGGTCGATGTCAAGACGCTTAAAGGTCTGATCGCTGATTTGCCTACGCTGAAAGCAGGACGTCCTAAGCTGGAAAAGTGAATACCGGCTTTTTTCTATAGAAACCACGATGAACTATCGTGGTTTTTTTTCGGCAAAAAAACTTCCATTTTTAAAAACATAGTGTTATAGTTCGCTACAACACCGATGCACTAAATTAGTGCTAACAGTGGTACTCGAAAAAGAGAAGGTGAACTATGGCAATAACTTGGAATGACAATGCGCCGATTTATCGGCAACTTAAAGAGCGGGTAGTAATGATGATTTTGGATGGCAGTTTAAAGGCCGGCGACGCACTGCCTTCAGTGCGTCAGATTGCGGCTGATTTTCAGCTTAATCCCATCACCATATCACGCGCTTATCAAGAACTGGTGGATGAAAACATCGTCGAAAAAAGAAGGGGACTCGGTATGTATGTAATCGAAGGTGGGGTAGAGCAATTGTTAGCGAGCGAACGTGAACGTTTTATTCGTGACGAGTGGCCTACGGTGCTCGCAAGAATGGCGCGCCTAGGATTGGATGTGGAAATGCTGGCACAAATTACTTCCAAAGGGAAACTATGATGCCTAACTTAATTAGTGCCAAAGGCCTGTCTAAATCCTACGGAAAAAAAATTGCCTTAGCTGGTATCGATTTTGAGATTCCTGCAGGCCGCATCGTCGGCCTCATTGGTCCTAATGGTTCGGGTAAAACGACTAGTTTACATGCGATCTTGGGACTGACTGATTTTGAAGGCGAACTCTCAGTCTTGGGTTTTGACCCGCGTCGTGAACGCGAGCAATTGATGAATCAAGTGTGTTTTATCGCCGACGTAGCGATCTTGCCGCGCTGGTTGCGAGTGGCCGATGCGATTGATTTTGTCGAAGGGGTACATCCCAAGTTTAACCGCGCTAAGGCCGAAAGCTATCTGGCTAAGACGAAGTTAGAACCCAAGATGAAAGTTAAAGCCATGTCCAAGGGCATGGTGACGCAACTCCATTTGGCCTTAATGATGGCTATAGATGCACAAATTCTGGTTTTAGATGAACCGACTTTAGGGCTAGACATCGTGTATCGAAAAATGTTTTACCAGCAGCTGTTAGAGGATTATTTTGACGAAAATAAAACGATCATCATCACTACCCATCAAGTCGAAGAGGTCGAACATATTTTGACTGATCTACTCTTTATTAATGAAGGAAAAATCGTCCTGCACGCCAGCATGGATGAAGTCGCCGAACGCTTTACCGAAGTACTAGTCCATGCGGAACACGCCAATGCCGCGCAACTATTGAAGCCGCTAGAGCAAAAAAGTACCTTCGGTAAAACCACCATGTTATTTGATGGGATAGCCAAACAAGAGTTAGCCGCATTAGGCGAGTTACGCAATATCAGCGTGGCCGATTTATTTTTAGCGATGATGAAGGGAGTCTATTAGTGAAAACTCAAACGAGTACGCAAACAAAAGTGCAAAACAAGTTTCAACGCAATCTCAAAACCATTTTTTGGCTAGTCAGGCGGGAGTGGTGGGAATACCCTGCTATGTTTAAATGGTTACCTGTCGTTGTGGCGAGTTTAATCGCCGTATCGGTGCTGTGTATGGTGATAGTAATGAGTATGGCAAACGAAGATAAGCGATTTATCGGGACTTTTTATATGCCCGGCAATCAGCCATTGGCAGACTATGTACCTGGAAATGTGTCTGCTGGAGAACCTAGGAAAGCGCCGAGTGGAGATGAGATTGAAAAAGACCTGATCAAGTTTAAAGATCGAAGTCTAGTAAAAATGAGCGCCGATTTGACACCAATACAAATGCGGCGTTTTGAAAATGTGGTGGCGACATGGTTCACTAACCTTTCCATGCCAGTATTTATCCTCTTTGGTTTGATGGCAGCTTTTTATGCCAGTAGCAACCTACATAGCGAGCGGTCAGACAGAAGTATTTTATTTTGGAAGTCACTGCCTTTTTCTGATACACAGGCTGTGTTGGCAAAGTTGATGTTTGTATTGATTGTTGCTCCCTTGTTTGCTTTGGTGGTGAGTTTTATTGCGTGGTTAGCAGCACTACTTGGTGTGTGCATCGCTTACGCAGCTTATGGTGAGTGGTTGTTCGCAAGATTTTTTATGTGTGTGACTACTTATACTTCTCCCCTAAGTTTTCTTGCAATTTATCCCGTGTATCTGCTTTGGAGTTTGCCAATTTTTTCTTGGTTTTTTATGGTGTCAGCGTGGGCAAAGAAACATGCACAGGCATTGGCATTTGGCTTTCCTTTTTTTATGTTATTGGCCAGTGTGTTTGTTTCGAAAGTCCAGTTGTTTGGTATGGTTTTATCGGAGAGCGTAGTGGAGAAAGGAGCGACTTGGTTGAGTGCCGTCTTACTGCGTCAGATCGCGAGCATCTTTCCAGGGAGTTGGTTCTATTTTCAGCGGGATGCAGGGTTAACGATTTGGGAAAATAATCGCGTAAATATCAATCTCTTAGTCAGTAATTCTTGGGGAAGCTTAGCCGAACCACAAGTATGGATCGCTTTCGTCATAAGCATAGGTTTCATTCTTGTGACCATACGCCTACGTAAAACCGGAGTGGAAATATAAGTGCAATTTCGTACTCTTAGGGGTAATCCTTAGTCTTCTTGAAGTGTGGTTTTGCAGGGAAGAAATGCGTAACGCCTTCCACTATTTTGGGTGCCAATCGCGCCACGGAAGGTGCTACGCTTGGCTTCTCAACTTCAATCGCCTTTTCGAGGATTACAAAATCACCCATCTTCCCGACTGATAACTCACCCTTACTCTATCTCCAATACGAAATTGCCCTACATTGTCGAGTATCACTGCTTGGTTGCGTCCATTTTCTAAGCGTAAAGTGATTTCTGTTCTGACTCTTTGTTCGGTGTTGGAATGATCAATTTCATTACCAATTACACCGCCGATAATCGCACCGCCTACGGTGGCTACTGCGCGACCCGCACTGTCATCGTTACGCTCATGGTGGCGGCCATAGCCTCTGCGATCATATTGACGTGAACTGTGTTCATCTCCTCGACCCAGTTGATTACCTATGATGCCACCGATCAGCGCACCGACCAGCGCGCCGCCTCCACCGCTTTCACGTCGGACTTCGGCGACATTTCTGATGCCTACAATTTGTGCGATTTCGCTGGTGGCTTGTTGGTAGCTCTGTTCTTGGTAGCGTTGAGTGTATTGTGGTTGATTTTGGCTAGCGTAAGGCTGTTGGTAGGGTTGTTGGTAAGTCTGTTGGTAGGGTTCTTGATATTGACTTGGATACTGCGTGGTGTAGCCGTCGTTGCTTCTGACAGAATTGGAATACGGTCTATGCACGACGCAGCCGCTTAATTGCGTGATGGCCACGACGGCGCAAATGAGGGTGAGGTTTTTCATAATGTGTCCTAGCTTTTCGTATGTTTCATAATAGCTTAGGAACGCGCTCAGAGAAGTCTTCGTTGACGCTTATTTCTCTTTAGTTGTAAGGTACTGAGCGCTGATACTTTGGGTCGCGTTAGATGATGCCTGCAGAGGCTAATTGCGCAATTTTTTCTGCTGTGTAGTCTAAGCGCTCACGCAATATCTGTTCGGTGTGTTGTCCCAATAAAGGAGGGGGATTTTGGTCCGGTATCGGGGTGGCCGACATTTTTATCGGGTTGGCGACTAAATTGACCTGTCCGGCACTGGGATGGTCTAGTTTGATTGCCATTTCCCTTGCGATGACTTGAGGATGGTCGAAGACTTCTGCTAAATTATTAATCGGGCCGCAAGGTACGCCTACTTGCTCTAATTGTTCTATCCATTCTTTTTTACTTTTGCGCTGTATCATTTCGGCTAGTAATGGGACGAGAATTTCGCGGTTTTGTACGCGTAGCGGATTGCTGCTAAAGCGTGGGTCGGTAGCTAGTTCTGTGCAGCCACCCACATCGAGTAATAATTGATATTGTTTATCGTTGCCAGCGGCGATGATGATGTGGCCGTCCGAGGTAGCAAAAGTTTGATATGGGACGATATTTTGATGCGCATTACCCCAACGCTTGGGTGCTTGTCCACTGGTCAGGTAATTGCTCCCCATATTCGCCAGCATCGCCACCTGTACATCGAGTAAGGCCAAGTCTAGATATTGCCCTTCACCGGTTTTGTCGCGGTGGGTAAGCGCTGCCATCACGGCGATAGTGGCATACATGCCGGTCATCAAATCAGCGACTGCTACACCGGCTTTTTGTGGGCCTCCGCCTGGCAGTTCATCCCGTTCTCCGGTGAGCGACATTAAGCCGCCCATACCTTGGATAATGAAGTCGTAACCAGCGCGTGCGGCGTAGGGGCCGGTTTGTCCAAATCCAGTAATCGAGCAATACACGAGGTCGGGTTTGAGTTGCTTTAGGCTTTCATAATCGAGACCATATTTTTTGAGTTGACCGAGTTTGTAGTTTTCCAAAACCACGTCCGATTGTTGGACCAGCTGGCGTATGATGTCTTGTCCTTCGGAGCTGGCGATATCTACGGTGATGGCGAATTTTCCGCGATTGGCAGCGAGATAATAGGCTGCTTCTGTGGTATTTTCTCCGTCTTGATCTTGCAGGTACGGCGGTCCCCAACTGCGGGTATCATCGCCTACTTCGGGACGCTCAACTTTGATCACTTCGGCACCGAGGTCGGCCAGATTTTGTGCGCACCAAGGACCAGCTAAGACGCGAGTTAAATCGAGCACACGCAGGTGACCTAGTGCGCTCTTGTTGGTTTTTGTGTTTTGCATGAATGTTGGGATTGGCTGTATTTTGCGGCGTATCAGTTAGGACTTATCAGTTAGGACTTACGTAAAATTGCGCTGGCTAGACGCAGAGCCGAAGGTAGTACTTTAGTACCTTAGTTTAGCAAACGGCGATAGCAACAACGCCAATGTCTGTTTTGCGTAAGTCCTATCAGTTTATATCAATAGGAGAATAACATGTGGACCTATCCAAAAATAGTCGCCCATCGTGGCGGTGGTATTTTAGCGCCAGAAAATACGCTAGCGGCGATGCAGTGTGGTTTAGATTACGGTTTTCATGCCGTTGAATTTGATGTGATGCTTTCTCAAGATGGCGTGCCTGTGCTGATGCATGATCCGGAATTTGGTCGAACTGTGCCCGGCACTGGAGAGGTATGTCGGACCTTGGTGCGAGACTTGTTATTGATGGATGCTGGCTCGTGGATGGCGCCTTTGTTTTCTGAGGTTCGAGTACCTACTTATGAGCAGGTATTTGCGTTTTGCCAGCGCCATGGAATTTGGATGAATGTGGAAATTAAGCCAGCGCCGGGTTTTGACGCACAGACTGGCCATGAAGTCGCTAGGCTGACGCGAAAATTAATGGCTGGTAGTGGCGCTACAGCGCGAGCACCATTGTTCTCTTCTTTTTCGTTTGAGGCGCTGATGTGTGCCAAGCAAAGTGCTCCGGAAATTGCCAGAGGATATTTGATCGATCATGTGGATGATGATTGGCACAAAACCTTGCAGCAATTAGATGCAGTTGCGCTGCATACGAACCAAGGCCATTTAACACCGACTTTGGCGAGTCAGGTTAAAGCAGCCGGTTATGGTTTATTTTGTTATACCGTGAATTCCTGTGAGAGGGCGAGTGAAATTCTATCTTGGGGTGTGGATGGATTTTGTACCGATAGAATCGACTTGATACCTGCTGACTTCGCGTAAGTGATTAGTGCTTACAATTGCTTACTTTGCTTACATATTCTTGGTCATCGCATTTTTGTAGCTGGCGTTATAGTGACATGAGTGAATTACTCATCTTTAGAAATTAACCTACTCAAAGGATAACATCATGAAATCATCTAACTTAGTCGCCATCGTTTTAGCAACACTTTTGGTTACACCAGCATTTGCACAAAATACCAACACGCCGAACATAGATAAGCGCGAAGCACAGCAACAAAAACGTATCGCAAACGGTGCCAGCAGCGGTGCGCTTACCGGCAAAGAAACGCTCAATTTGGAGAAACGTGAAGCAAAAATTGAGAACGATAAACAAGCAGCAAAAGCGGACGGTAAAGTGACGCATGCCGAGCGCGTTAAATTACAAAAAGAAGAAAATCGTACCAGTAAAAAAATCTATGAGAAAAAACATAATTGATCGAGTTTTCTTTCTTCGCGAGCAGTGAGTGAGCTAAATCAATAGCAACAGAAATGGTGACTATTCAGCCGCTATGATAACTCATCAAAAAAAGAAAACCCCTCAACGCCGAGGCGCAGAGGAGCGCAGAGGTTTCCTCCGATTTTCTCCGCGTCTCCGCGCCTCGGTGTTGCGGGGTTTTGACTTTTTCTCGTAGCAACTGAACAGTCATCAGAAATGAAGGTTTTTGCCGTACAGTCGCGCGGATTTCGGAGTGGCTATCTTGCAGTCCTCCGCGAACTCTGCGCCTTGACGGTTTATTTAGGCAATCGCCTTGATGGTCTATGTTTTTGACTTTTGCTGTACCTATTCTGTAGTATAAGCTTTTTGTTTTAGAGCTAAATTGGTCATCTCTCACGTATAATCGGAGATTAAATTCACTTTTAGCACGGCCTTTGCGCTTATATAAACTATGAACTCGTCAGAAATCCGCGAAAAATTCCTCTCCTACTTTGAATCTAAAGGTCACGCTAGAGTCCGTTCTTCTAGCCTCATCCCCAGCAATGATCCTACGCTTTTGTTCACCAATTCTGGCATGGTGCAATTTAAAGACGTCTTTTTGGGACGAGATCAGCGCAACTACACTCGCGCTACGACTGCGCAGCGTAGTGTTCGCGCTGGCGGCAAGCATAATGATTTGGAAAACGTCGGTTACACCGCGCGTCATCATACATTTTTTGAAATGTTGGGTAATTTTTCCTTCGGCGATTATTTTAAGCGCGATGCGATTAACTATGCTTGGGAGTTATTGACCGTCGTGTACGGTCTCCCCAAAGACAAGCTCACCGTCACCGTGTATCAGGAAGACGACGAAGCTTATGGTATTTGGAAAGACGAAATTGGCGTGCCTATCGAACGCATTATTCGCATAGGGGACAATAAAGGCGCGCGCTACGCTTCGGATAATTTTTGGCAAATGGCCGAGACTGGACCTTGTGGGCCATGTAGTGAAATTTTCTACGATCACGGTGCAGAGATTTGGGGCGGACCACCTGGTTCGCCGGATGAAAATGGTGATCGGTTTATCGAAGTATGGAATCTTGTTTTCATGCAGTTTAATAAGGACGAACAAGGCGTTTTGCATGCTTTGCCAAAACCTTGCGTCGATACCGGTATGGGATTGGAACGTATTGCAGCGGTTTTGCAACATGTGCATTCCAACTACGAGATTGATATCTTTCAAAACCTGATCAAAGCCGCGGCACGTGAAACCCACTGCGCTGATTTGAATAATAATTCGCTTAAAGTGATTGCTGATCACATTCGTTGCGCTAGTTTTTTAATTGTTGACGGTGTGATTCCTGGTAATGAAGGACGTGCCTATGTGTTGCGTCGCATCACGCGTCGCGCCTTACGTCACGGACATAAGCTTGGACAGACTAAGGCCTTTTTCTATAAGCTGGTGGCTGATTTGGTCGCTGAAATGGGCACCGCTTATCCTGAGTTAGCCGAGGCTGGCGAGCGTGTCGCACAAGTGCTTAAACAGGAAGAAGAGCGCTTTGGTGAGACACTAGAACACGGTATGAAAATTTTGGAAGCCGCGCTGGCAAAAGACAGCAAAAACCTTGATGGCAATACCGCCTTCACGCTGTACGATACTTATGGCTTTCCATTAGATTTAACCGCCGATATTTGCCGCGAACGTCATGTGCTTTTGGACGAAGCTGGCTTTGATGCCGCGATGGCGAATCAAAAACAGATGGCGCGTGCCGCCGGTAAATTTAAAATGACCACGGCAATTGAGTACCACGGAGAGAAATCCAAGTTCGTTGGTTATGAAAAGTTGAGTCACGTCAGTCATGTCATCGCACTCTATGTGGACGGTGTCGCTGTGAACAAAATTGAAGCGGAACAAGCCGCTATCGTGGTCTTAGATGTGACGCCATTTTACGCAGAGTCTGGTGGTCAGTGCGGTGACTTTGGTGTCCTGAAATGCGCTTCTGGCAGCTTCGAAGTCGCTGACACGCAAAAAATTCAAGCCGATGTCTTTGGGCATCATGGAGTATTAAATTCTGGAAGCCTTGCCATCGGTGATCAAGTCGATGCACAAGTGGATGTCGAAGTGCGCGCACAAACGGTGCGTAATCACTCAGCGACTCACTTAATGCACAAGGCCTTGCGCGAAGTCTTGGGTAGTCATGTGGCGCAAAAAGGCTCTTTGGTCGATGCGGATAAAACCCGTTTTGACTTTAGTCATAATGCGCCAATGACAGCGGCAGAGATCACCCAAGTTGAGCGCATCGTTAATCGTGAAATTCTCAGTAACGTCGCCGCACAAGCGCAAGTCATGTCTTTTGACGATGCGGTTAAACACGGCGCGATGGCTTTATTTGGTGAAAAATATGGCGATGAAGTGCGCGTATTAGATATCGGTACTTCACGTGAATTATGCGGTGGCACGCACGTCCATCGCACTGGCGACATCGGTATGTTTAAGATCGTTGGAGAAGGTGGTATCGCTGCCGGTATACGTCGAGTTGAAGCGGTTACGGGTGAAGTTGCCTTAAATTGGGTGCACGCGATGGATGGCCGTATGTCGCAAGTGGCGGCATTACTTAAAACGCCGTCGGAAGAAATTCCTCAGCGCCTACTGCACTGGCAAGAACAGATAAAGTCGCTAGAAAAAGAAGTAGCGAGTTTAAAATCAAAAATAGCCGCCAATCAGGGTGATGCCTTACTGACTCAAGCGATAGAAATCAAGGGAGTCAAGGTGTTGGCTGCTAACATGGAGGGGGCGGATGGCACAGCACTGCGTGACTCCGTGATCCGTTTAAAAGAGCAATTAAAAACGGCGGTGATCGTTTTGGCCTCGGTACAAGAGGGTAAAGTCAGTTTAGCTGCCGGGGTGAGCGCCGATTGCACCGCTAAGGTCAAGGCCGGTGATTTAGTGAATTTTGTAGCGCAGCAAGTTGGCGGTAAAGGTGGTGGTCGTCCTGACATGGCACAAGCAGGTGGTACTGATCCTAGTGGCTTGCCGACGGCATTAGCGGCAGTGGCAGCATGGTTGCAAGATCGGCTATAGAAATGGGGCAAATGTGGTATGAGGAGGCATCATTGTTGTATTTAATTCGTCTAGAGAGCCTAGAAGCTTAAGAATAGTGGTTTTTTTGTGTTGCAACGCACAATGATGCGCGATTCCGGTAGAATTCACACTCAATGTTTCAGCACTTGGTCATATTCTTTTTTTTCGTTTATCTATCTAAACTATTTGCTTCTTGTATTACTGGAAAAATCATGCAATTCCAAAAAGAGTTGGACGCGCGTGGACTAAGCTGTCCACTGCCCATCTTAAGAGCTAAAAAAGCTTTGTCTGAGATGTTAACTGGTGAAGTCTTAAAGGTGATTGCCACCGACCCAGGTTCGGTTCGTGACTTCAAGGCATTCTCTAAACAGACGGGCAATGAATTGGTGTCGCACCTAGAAGTCAGTAATGAGTTTGAGTATTTCTTAAAGCGTAAATAGTATTTCCTAGTATTTTCGAAAGAAAAAAACCACAAAGATTTTTTGTGGTTTTTTTTTATCGAAATTGCGTGTATTCAGTTAAACCGAGATTTTCCATTAGGCGCACCTTCGGTGCTTTTTGAGTGCTGACGGCGATTTTGCGGTCATTTTCGTGCGATTTTATTTTGCCATAGCTCGCTATGACAAAATAAAATCACACAAAACTGCCTCGCAAACTCATCCGCCATCATCTCAAACCCTAATGGAAATTCTCGGTTAAATTCGCCAGAATCGCCGCAAACAGAACGAACGTTCTAAAATCACAGACGAGTTCCCTGATAACATCTATAATTGTTACCTTACGTTCGCGTCAACTTGCGGACGTTTTACTCAAACCTTATTCGGATTTATGCGTCGCCTTGTGAACCCCTAGTCCATCTTGCTGGTGTTTGAAGTTAGTGTAAGTCCACAATCAGTATCGTTTTTTTATATTGTTAATCAAAGGCAGATCTATGAAAGTCTTAGTTCCCGTAAAACGTGTAGTTGATTATAACGTCAAAGTACGCGTCAAGTCTGATGGTTCTGGTATGGATATCGCCAACGTCAAGATGTCTATGAACCCGTTTGATGAAATCGCTGTGGAAGAAGCCATGCGCTTAAAAGAAACCGGCGTAGTCACTGAGGTGATAGCGGTTTCTTGCGGCGTTTTGCAATGCCAAGAAACCTTGCGCACGGCAATGGCCATCGGCGCTGATCGCGGTATTTTGGTCGAAACTGACGCTGAGTTGCAACCTTTAGCGGTCGCCAAATTACTCAAAGCGCTAGCCGATAAAGAGCAGCCGCAACTGATCATTTTGGGCAAACAGGCGATTGATGATGATTGCAATCAAACTGGACAAATGCTGGCAGCATTATTGGGTTGGCCACAAGCGACCTTCGCGTCTAAAGTTGTGGTCGCAGATGGCAAGGCTACAGTGACGCGTGAAGTCGATGGCGGCTTAGAAACCTTAAGCCTGACCTTACCAGCGATCATTACCACCGATTTGCGTTTGAACGAACCACGCTATGTGACTTTGCCTAACATCATGAAGGCCAAGAAAAAACAACTCGACAATGTTAAACCGATTGACTTGGGTGTTGATGTGACTTCACGTGTGAAGACTTTGAAAGTGGTCGAACCTTCTAAGCGTAGTGCTGGCGTGATCGTGCCAGATGTCGCTACCTTGGTTGCAAAGCTGAAGAATGAAGCGAAAGTGATTGCTTAAGCTGATCGAAATCTTAAGCGGATCGAAATATTTACCTAAATTTGACTAGTTATCAAGCTTAAAAATAAGCTTAAAAATAAGCTTAAAATCAACCTTGGAAATGTATTCGCTGCCTTTTTTGCGCATGCGGAAATCTCGTATTCGAGGGTGGTAACGAATCAAGAGTATTAATCATCATTTTTTAGTTTTGCAGCTTGTTTGCAAAATCACGGAGAACCATCATGACTATTCTCGTCATCGCTGAACACGATAACGCTAGCCTTAAAGGCAGCACTTTAAACACCATTACCGCTGCTACACAATGTGGCGGCGAGGTTCACGTTCTGATCGCAGGACATAACGCTACTGGTGCAGCACAAGCGGCCGCGCAGATTGTAGGCGTGGCTAAAGTTTTACATGCCGAGGCAGTGTATTTTGCTGACGGTTTGGCCGAGAATGTGGCTGAGCAAATTCTTGTCATCGCCGCCAATTACAGTCATATCTTGGCGCCAGCAACAGCCTACGGTAAGAATATTTTGCCGCGTGTAGCCGCCAAATTAGATGTGCAACAGATTTCTGAAATTACCAGAATTGATACGCCAGATACCTTTGAACGTCCGATTTATGCGGGTAATGCAATTTCTATCGTTCAATCAACCGATGCCATTAAAGTGATTACGGTGCGTACTACTGGTTTTGATGCTGCTGCGCAGGGCGGTTCAGCAACTGTGGAGACCATTGCAGCTGTCGCAGACAGTGGTAAGTCTGTTTTTGTTTCGCGTGAAGTGGCTAAATCGGATCGCCCAGAGCTTACCGCCGCGAAAGTGATTGTTTCGGGTGGTCGTGGTATGGGCTCC
>JAIELM010000001.1 GCA_019752975.1 Undibacterium sp.
AGACAAGGCAGTTTTTTTGTTGTACCTTGACAAGTCAATACATATCGGATTCCCGATTAAACCCTAGTGAATGACATGAAATAGGATGGAGTACTTTAAAATTTCAACTTCGACATAGAGGCTTGAATAATTACGACGAGTTTTTAGGTTTTTATGGTGATTATTGAGCTCAAATGAGCTCAATAATCATCGCATTACTTGGGACTTGCAGCGGCATTAGTGACTGGTTTTGGATCTGGTGGCATAGGCTTGCGTGGCAGCATTTCGTCACGGTTGGCAGCGTGAGCGATAAAGCTTGCCATGATCATGGAGGCTTGCATCATATCGCCTTTTTGCACCTTGTCATACACGTCCATATTGGTGTGGTGGGTGCGGGTGTTGTAGTCCATGGTGTCTTGAATAAATTGGAAACCTGGTACCCCTACGCCGTCGAAGCTCATATGATCGGTTCCACCGGTTTTGCGTAGTGTGGTGGTTTTGGCGCCTAGATCGTGGAAGGGAGCTAACCAAGCATCAAAAATCGGTTTGACGCCGGCGTTATTCTCAGCATAAATGCCGCGAATTTTTCCTGTTCCGTTATCGAGATTGAAGTAAGCCGAGATCTTGCTATGCATAGGCTTGGTGACCAAAGGACCGCTTGGAGCACGCATAAAGCTTGGTACATCTTTGTCTTTTGGATTAGTCGATTCGGCACGCGATGCGACGTTTTGTTTGATGAAATCGCGTGAACCTAAGAGGCCTTGTTCTTCACCACCCCATAAGCCTATGCGTATGGTACGGCGCGGTTTAAAACCGATGGCTTTTAATAGACGCACGGCTTCCATCGCCACTGCTACACCTGCTCCATTGTCGGTTGCGCCAGTGCCGCCGTGCCAAGAATCGAGATGGCCGCCTAGCATGACATATTCGTCTTTTTTGTCGCTACCGACGATGTCGGCAAATACGTTGAGGGTATTTTCTGGGTCTTCGTCGGTGAAATTGACTTTGACTTCAACTTCCATTTCGACTTCTTTTTTCTTTTCAACTAGACGAAACACGCGGTTGTAATTTTCCGCAGTCATGACCAGCGCCGCTGGACCTGTAGGTTCGTCTTTTTTGTAGGAGCCGCCACCTTGTACAAAGATGGTGCCATCATCGCCACGTGAGACATTGATGGTAGCGAGTACTTTCTCTTCCATGAGGAAAGGCGTGAGTTTTTTGCCGAAGGCCTGACGCTTAGCAAAGACGGCGGGATCAAATGCCGCATTGGGGGCAGCGGGTTCTAAGTCAATTAGTGCTAGTTTTTCTAACTCGTCTTCGGTGTAGCGAGTGGCATCGGCGGTGAGATGAGGTTTGCTTTGATATGCCGCATCACGTAAGAGAATCACGCCTTCTAACTTACCCTTCCATTTGGCTAAATCCTCTTCTGTTTCTAGTTTGGCATACACCACTTTGCCACGCTTGACGCCTTCGGTGCCGGGTGTCCAAGCTTTGGGTATGGCGACCAACTCTACATTGGAAGGGGCGACCATGCGCACGCTGGCTTTTTCTAGCGTCCAGCTGCGACCGAAGGGGCCAAATTTTTCGCTATGGGCGTTTTGTAATCCCCAATCGGCGAGTTGCTTACTGGTCCAAGCACCGGCTTTGCGTAAGCCGGGCGAGCCAGTGAGACGTGGGCCAATTTCGTCTGTGAGTGTGGCTAGCGTTTCCATGACTTTGGAGCGATTAGTGCCTTCGTCACGAATTTTGTTGATTAAGGCGAGGTCGACTTTTTCATCGGCGGGATGAGCTGCGTAGGCAGGCAGCGAGCTGAGCAGCGGCGCGCTGGCAAATAGCGAGCAAACTAATAGACTGATTAAGCGCATAGATTTTCCTTTTTGATGTGGGCGTTAAACCGAGATGTTCCATTTCTCGGTTAAGGAATGTTTGGATGGATGAATGGAGCAAATGGTTCCCAAAGTTAGAGGTAAAACGATGTTGCATTGCAAAAAATTTTCAAGCGAGAAATGCCGATTGGACGGACATGAGTGTGCATTTTTTCGGCTTTCTGGCTAGGCATAAATACCTTTGGTGCTGGGGAATCATCCCTTGCAAGGGATGACCGTTACGTTGGCAAGCAACATGTTGCTTGAATTCCCAACTACACCGTGACGACGAAGCAACCTCCACGTTGATAGGAGGAGCAACATGTAAGCGCGTCGCGGTTTTGGCACTCGTTTGCATTTATTTTGTCACTGACTAAAACCAGATTATAGCGGGTTAATTGTCACTTAAACGGTGCTCTGAGTCACAATCCTAAGCGGTACGCTACATTGATCCGCCAGATTGCGAAGTTTAATACTGGGGCGATGATTTGGGTGGCAGTACCTACTGCTGTGGCGGCTAGACCTGCGCCACCAAATTCTTGAATGACCTCCTTGTCTACCCCTGTTGCTGCTGCGTCCGTCCCAAAGGTCCACGCTGGATTACCTGGGATATTGACGCTGGTTATGACTGTGGGTGTAGCGCTTGCGGTTTGGGCTTGGGTCATTGATCTAATGATACTAATGCGGTCTATGTAGTGACGTAGCCCCGTTGCTGCGGGTAATGTGAGCGTTAAACCTAGACTGGCTGCGGCAGTGCCTGTGACCATTAGCGTGGCCGCTTTTTGATCTCGGACATAGGGGTGAATGCTGTCACAATCATCTGTGTTAATAACCACCGATAGTATTCCCGACGTGTAAGCTGTGCATCGCACACGTATCTTGCGCAATCCACCTACAGAAGCACAAAGAATTCTTCTGGCCGCACTAACTAGAGCTTCTGTGTTCAATGGTTGAGCAGGTTGTAGTCCAGTGTTGGACGAAAAAGGGTAACTCATTAAATTGTCATAATTAATGCCGTCAAAACTGCCCTGAATAACATAAGTGCCAACGAAAGCGGTGGCGCTGGCATCGAGTATAAAAACGGCTGAATTATCCCCATTCACATCAAGTACAAGCTCTGCGCCGTTCGATGCAAGATTGGCTGTCGCTTCACGTCGTTCAAAATGGGGCATGAAATTGCCAAGTATATTTTTAAAAATCGACATGATTTATCCAATCATATAGTTAATCGGGAAAGCACCACCAAACGCACCTAAGCCAGAAATAGTCACTTGTAGGCCGCCAGCAATTGGGTTAACGATAAGTTCAAGTTCGGCTAATTCTTCCGCGTCTTGCTCATGATTGGCAGGAATAGTGCCGAAGCTGGCTATGATTTTAGACGTGGGACTAATCGCCGCGTCGGCAATCGTGGTGCTATAACTCCCCATGCATGAATATGGCACATCGACTGAACTAGCTTTAACGATAACGTTGCTGTTGCTATTACGTAGCGTTTTTATGTCTAAGCCTATGGCTTGCGCCAAAGCGATAAGTCTTTGCTCTAGTGTTGACATCTTATGTCTTCGCTGTCGTGTAAGTGGCTACCAAGTCAGCATCAGGATTGCCTAATTCAACGCTACCAAGAGCGTCTATGTTTTGTCTCGCTTGCAGTTTTTCCGCTAGCGTTAAAGTCTGCGCTGCATCAAAACGTAGGCGTTTTGAGAGCGACGTAGCGACCGTAGTGGCAAAACTAGGGTCGTTATTTAACGCTGCCGCCAATTCGGCGAAAGTGTCTAGTGCTGCGCCCGCACCCGCCTTTAATTCAGTGCGTAAAGCATCAATTGCGCTAGTGAGTTGCGTGCCTATTTTAGCCGAAGAATAGGTCTTACTTACGCTAGCGGTAGTATCATTAATTAAGCTGACACCGGATTGTGCTAGGGTAAAGATTTCATTAATTGCGGCGACTAAATTAGTTTTCGCCGTGGTACTTAAAGCACTTAAGTCCCCTTCGGCGATTTTCATAATTTTAATGTCTGCACCAATGGCCTGCGCCAAAGCGATCAGACGGTTTTCTAAAGTACTCATCAATTACTCCTAAGATTTAGCCAAAATATAATGCGCTAAGGGATCCACATTAAAACCATCTGAACTCTCACCAGCGGGGCCTTGGCCAACAAGGATTTTGGTTTGTATTAACTCTGGCTGCACCAAGATCGTTTTTATCTCCGGCAAAGACGGTAAAATCGTCATAATCAGGGTCTCACTCATGGGCAAGACCTCTAAAAACCTGCACTTCACCAAAATACAGCGGGATAACATTCGCCCCACTGTCAATCAACTCCAAAGACCACACATAGCGGCTCTGTTCATCGTTTTCAGTACGTCCAGCGGCAAAACTAGCGGTCACATCTGTGGCGAGAGAAAAACGATACTCTCCCTTCAGCGCATCCGTTATTGCCACCTCTAATCTGACCAAAACGGGGCTATTCGGCGTTTTGGCAATTGCGCCGCGTATCGTACAAGCCGTTAAATTGACAGGTGTACCGTTGGGGTTAGTCATCGTGGCAAGATAGGGTCCAAAGCTCGCGCCTTGCACTATTAAGAGGTTTAATTCTTCACCTTTAGACCCAAGTCTTAAAACCATCGTCCACACTCCTAAATTTCCACCGTAACGACTGTTAAATCTGGTGCTTTACCTTCAATTACCCCATCGCGCAAAAATACTTTACTGCCCAAAACCGCATTGCCACGCCCGCTGACAATAGCACCGCCAGGTAAAGCAATCTCACAAAAGGTTGCGTGAATACTGACCACTTCACCGACCAATAAAGGCGCTTGTGGAAGTAGCTCTTTAAAAATGCGATATAAGTTAGCCATAGGTCTGCATCTCTATCGTTTGGCGTACTGTCGCGTTTTGCGCGTTGACCGACACAGCAGTCACAGTACCCATTAGCTCGCTCGAAGCGTCACTCGAAGCGACATAGCGTACTAGTGTCCCTGGTTCGATAATGCCGACATCAGCCAAGACGGGCAAACTGAGCGACAATACCGCGCCGCGCCCCGCTTTAGCCAATTCTGCAATGCCGCGCTGACGTACCACTATTTCGCTCGTCATCAAGGCATCAACAATCATCGGAGCTACTACATCGCCAGCCGAACCGCTACGCTTAACTTGCCCTAGCACGCCACCACTGGTACTACCGCTTAAATAAATCGCGTTGTAAGCCGGTTTATCGTACCAAGCGACAGATTCTTTCACTACCACCGACGATGGTAATTCCAAATCGGGTAAGGTACCATTCATTTCCCAAGGTTTGACGGGTACACGATGACGCACCCGCAAGGTCTTAGTGAGCGCATCAGGCTGAATAAAAGCACCCGCGGCACTAGCAATTGTCGTACAAGCTGACATATACGATCCTTGGTGACTCCACGCGCCCACGGGTACTAGCCAGTCTTCAATATGCCAATCAACATTCCAGCCAAGCGACACACCGTTTATTTGTAAAACATCTTGCATCAACTGTTGTGCACTACGTTCCATCGTATTTCTAAAACTCAGTAGTGGGCTATACGGATCAGCCAACATCGCCGATTGTCCTCGACCGCTGACCGTAATACTCGATTTACCAAAACTTCGATCACGTTGTATGTTTTCCGCTAGCAGCAAGTATCCCGCACCATTGATGTTCGCTTCCAGTAGAACTGGTTCACCCTGCGAACTAGGTTCAATTAAAGCCAGACAATAAGCTGGCATGGACGCAGAGAAAGCCCAAGTCCACGCGTCCATATTAATGGACATTGAAAGACTCACATCGGGTAAAACATGATTACCATCAACCCGTCTTAATTGAACGTTATTAATCACGATGTAGGATCTCCGAACGGGAATAATTTTAGTGGCATTGGGTACAGTTTGAGCATCTCCAAAAATAAGATGCGTACTGAATATCAACAGGTCTTTAAACAGCAACCGTGTCAGCGGTTTGTAGTCTGTGTCGGGCTTGGGAGGATCAATTGGTTTAACGTACTTACCGTGGGTTGGACGCGTCGTTACTTGCCAAATTGTTGCCCGACTCATCAAGCGAGGAGTAGCGATACCCGCATAAGATTGACGACTAACCTGCATTAACTCACCGCTTGCCCACCGCGCTATCGTGCTTGGGCGCGGTAGTCTCAAACGATCTCGAAACAGTGAGACCGAATTGCTTTGCACAACATCACCCAATTGCCACACTAGATCACAACTTAAAGGTACTTTTTGTAAGCACTTAAAACCGTCGCTGGCACTCATGTCCAATGTAATACCGTCATGCCAAATCGCAGATTGCACCATGTTAAGTGACATGCCGGATGTGACAGCGATAGATACTTGAGCATTGATTACGCTCGCGGCTTGTAATCGATCTTGCGTAAAAACGCGTTGTTTAATCGGGGTTTGCGTGCGGTCTTGCGTATCACTTTTAATGCCATCAGCTACTTGCCAGCGGCTTTGCATATGATTATTCATACCGCGATACACCGCTGCGTCATAACTTAACATCACTTCACAGGTCGGTGCGTTAATACTCGCTCTAAGTGTTAGCTGTTGGCTTACTTGCAGTTTTACTGTTAGCGTTGGCCCAGCTATCTGAGCATCTACAATAAGACTGCGCTGACTAATGACTCTAGCGTTAAAGCTTGGTGCGCCTATGCTAGCGTCAAGGCTAAGCACATTGTCTTGCACTTGCCCAATATCGCCATCAAAAATTAAATCGATAGGGTGCGATAAATGAAGCTGCTCATTAAAGCGCAAGTCGATTTGAGACATCTAACCACCTTCGCTCAGCGTCGCTTGCGCAAGTACGATAAAACCACCAGCATAGACTTGCGCTTTGTCGATCACAAACGCCGCTGTCGCCACATTGACATCATCAAATTGTAAAGCGGTACCAGAAAACACCGCATGACCATCGCTATCGGTCGCTCGCCCCCAAGTGACGATACCATCCACTAGTGCTTGACCCGTGGTAGAGGCGACTAGATGTAGGCCATCTTCATCGACAGTCCCACAAGGGTCATCTAATGTAATCGTCGCGAGTAAAGTTGCCGTCACATGCGCATCTATAGCAGTACGTGGATCGCTATACAACTCAATACGTGCCGCACCAGTGCCAGCATCCAATAGATTTTTAGTGATCGTTGATTTCGCTTGTTTTGCTGTTGATGAAACTTGTATAGTCATGTAAAAATCTCCGGCACGATACTGTCAGCAATCACCGCGTTATACGTCCCTGTGTGATCAAACGTAATAATGTAATAAGGTTGAACGGGAACATCATTAAACGCATATGCGCCATCAAGCGTACTCCACGTTTCGCAAATCAATTGTCCGTCAATTTTGCGATGCAACCTTACCCGTCTCCGCAGTGGTAGATCATTGGGTATATGGGCTTGTTTGACTGTGCCCTGTATTTGACCTGGACCGCCATGAAAATTGTCCCGAGTCAAACTCGTTGCGCTAAGATATCCGCTGACACCATTAAAAAAAGTGACATAAGCAGTGCGCCCCAGTTGTGCTGCTATCGAAAAAATCGGCGTATCGATATGATCCATTACACTCTCCATGGACCTGTTATATCAATCAACGACATACTATAGGTTTGCCACGGCGATCGACCCGCAACCACCATATAGGTTTTATTGCCCAACGTGGGAAGGTTTATCATGCGTTCCCCCATATTAAACAAACCCGTAGGGATCAACTGTGGGATCGCGAGATATCCGGTCAAGTCCCCCCTATAGACTTTGGTGAACGGCTCAATCAAGCGCATAGGGGATGTGTACAAGCCTCCATCTGTCGCATTGGGAAACGCGACGCTGGTTACCTGCCCTGAAAAAAGTCCATCGGTATTTCCCGCGATCGCGGCGAAGCCGCGGCCTAGTACTACAGACGCTCCCATCGCGATATATGATCTGGGGCAGTACATTCCGACAGTCGATCCTATGGATGCATACCCGAGGCAGAGATCCGATGTGGCGTTACCACTAGACACATCGCTATATTGCACAAAGAGTGTGCAAGCAAATGGATCGCCCGATATTTTTGTCGGTATGAAATCCCCAAAAACTCCCGCTTGATAATCATAATGTATTGACTCATTGGGCTTGCGATAGATATAAAATAGACGCCCATCACCAAAAAAATACCATTTCCGAGAAGTCGCATCTGCCGCATCACTTTTCGCCCAATAACCGCCGCCAGAAATTTGATTATCGAGCGGAAATTGCCCTGTGCCGAGATTGATATCACTCATCGATTCGTAAGCAATAACTCTAGTGCATTTAGTGAAGCTATCATCGAGACGTAAACAGCAAGCCGTCGATTCTATCGCTAAGGATTTGTAAACAGCTAGGTTGGTCCCAGCAAATTTTTTCTCCCACCCTGCTGATGCGAGCTTCACTGTGATCGACCCTGTGGCGGTCTGGTTAGCCACCCCGCTCGTGGTAAAACTTATCGACGTACTCGTGATCACCGTCACTTTTTGCTCACCATTTAACCCAGCAGGCAAAGCCCCTGCAATCATAATGACCGTATCCACTTGCGCACTATGACCCGTACTGATCGTAAGTGTAGCCACGTTATTGCTAACCACTAAGCTATCAACATTTTTGAGTCCAAAGCCGTTAATTAAACAGGCGTCCAAAATGGCGATTAACGATCCTGATGTACCGTTTAATACTGGTGCGCCAGGCATTTCAGAATGAAAAAATTTAACGCTAGTATCGACTACAGAAGTCATGATTTATCCTAAGAAAAAATATTAAATACGATCCACATCACCACGTACAATCAGCGTAAAAGCGTCGTCTTGTGTTGTCGCTTGTCCTTGTTGTATCGTGCGACTAATCCAAAATGGAAATAGCGCGCCAACCGTGTTAAATCGCAGTATGTTTCCCGCTGCCCAGCCCGCTCCCCAACTCACCGCTGGAAGATTAAAATACGCTTCGCCGGATGCAGGATTAAGCGGAGCGCAGTTTGAAGACGTATTGCCCGTCGCGATCACGCCTACGTGCTCACCAATAATTTGAAAAGCTGTCGTGTTGGTGAATAAGACCACCCATCGTTCCGTGATCGCCCCCGCATTAGTGACAACAATCGGCGAAAGTGCATCGTTAAAAGTAGCTGTCGCTTGCGAGCCGTTTAACGCATCTGACCAAGCGTTTCCCGTCCACGTGCCTTGATCGAACAAGACAGGAACCCGCGCTTTCAGGTCGCCAATGATGAGCGCCGAACTGATGAAAGAGCCTATCGGAAAATGATGTGTCAATTGACGAGAAAGGCGCAAACTACCGTTAATTTGCGCGTCGGCCACGATAGACATATCTTCGATACGATGTTCTATACGCACGGGTTGCGCATAGCCAGCGACCGCGTTAAAAGTCACCGTACCAGCATCAAGATCGGCGCTAAAACCGGACACAATCACTTGATTATCTGCACCAAAAACCCGCAGACGCGAGAGGCGAGTACGTCCCACATTGACCACCTGCCCATTAACGACTGTTTGCGCTGTAGTCTTCGTCGTGTGATGGATTACACTCATATCACCAGCCCGAATCACAGGTACGCGACCATCACTAGGCAGACGTACCGGATCAATTCCTAAGACGCCAGCATCCAAAGGTAATGTGGAAGTCACGACAGTGTTATAAACAATGGTCTCAGGCGCGACTAACAAGGGTTGAAATATCTGACCAGCGACCACATTAGCCGCGTTATACCACCATGCTGTCTCATTCCCTATCGCTGCGACCATATTACCAAAACGTACTTGCGTCGCCCCCGTAGCGCTGCGCACTTTACCTGTGACCTCAGCGCCAGTGATATTCCCGTCAGCATCTGAAGTGCCACTAATTAAAGTCCCATCCAAAGCCGTCGCTTGCAAATATAAACTACCTGGACGGATCGGTGCGCCCGTAGTTCGGAAGCTTGCTTTATCTGTGCCGCGGCCATCGACATAAGTTAAGCACGATTTGACCAGTAAAGTGGGGATCACTCCACCCGCAGGGAGAGGCCACTTAGTCAAAGTAACTTCAGCACTGGTGTAGTCCACTTGACCGGATAACATCCCCGCGCCAGTAGCTAAGTCGATGGCACTATAGAGCTGAGCATCTCTATCTACAAAGCGCGTAGATGCGAGGGTAACCACCAGACCACCAGCGACCAATTTTTCATTGTGGGCAGCTTTAAAATAGAGCGGTGGATTAAAAGTTTCGGTCTCGGCAGCCAGCGTCCCCATTGATGCCACCGTTTGATATTTGACTTTAATAGACGAATAGGCAGGGATGTCGCACAATGCAGAACTAGGCGTAAAACCCAGAAAATTATTACCTACGGTCTCATAATTTGGCAGGTTAATTGCTTCTACGCGCACAGCAGCAAATTCAATGACCCCCGTAATATAATCGATCGACCCCATCACAGTGTTATCAACCGCTTTGATCATCGCACCGTTTCCATCGTCGATCAAAGTAATAAACTTAGCGGCGGAACCTGGGGGTTTTAACGCGCTGCTATGACACACCACATGATAATCAACCGTAACCGTATGAGGCAGGATGGCAGAGAGAGTGTGTGTCAGTAGTTGTACCTTGCCTTGCGTATCGCGTGCTAAATCGGCGCTTGAAAAATTCTTTTCCGTCGAAGCCGCCGTCCCCACCACAGCGCCACATGAATAGCTGATCGCAATATCGGTATTAAAGTCACGATAGCCATCGATCACGATCTCACCCGATGCGTAATTGACTTTGCCCGTTATCCCATCGCCTACGAGCGAACCAAGGCCAGAATCATGCAAGGTCTTTATGATGCCATCTTTTAAGATGGTAGCGACCAATGACGCTCTATCGATATTCCCCTTGGCAACCGTCAATTTACTGTACATATCCGCGTTACCTGTGCGCACATAGGTATCGACTTTCGATCCCCACGAAAATAGTATCTGACTTCCGACGTCCGGCAATGCGCCCAGCGTGACAACGATAGCGCCAGTGACGTAGTTAATTGAGCCAGCACCAAAAGCCGTCTCATCCCCTTTTAAAATGCCATCACCATTCACATCCCGAAGGCGTATCCACTTTCCGAGCGCCATGTAATCAAGAAAAGTGGTACGAGGCGATGGTATCGGCTGCAATGTCTTGGTGTACACCGAGCCGCGATTACCTAAGCTAATATCCACATTGGCGGTATACGAGGATTGTTGCTGCACTGAGCCGTAAGTATAAGTCACGCCATGTGCGCCAGCCCACGCACCCACTACGGTTAAATCGGGTGCAATGCTCCCAGATTGGTAATCGACCGTCCCGAGCACGGCTCCCGCGGCATTAACAATGTGTCCGGCACCATCGTCGGTCTTCGGGTTGTAGGTGGAGGCCGTCGCACCTGAGCTAAGCGTTAACGAGCGTGGTGCAATACAGCCGCCAAAAATCATAGCCGCACCATTCAACCACTGTGCGGGTGCAACTGTCGCCACATCTCCTGACGGTACAACCAAGGTCGCGCCCTGAATCGTCGCCGAAATCACAGGGGTTTCGATGGTCGCGCTAGGTACAAGTGGGGTGTAGATCGTCTCTACCTTAACCTCAAAACTACCGAGTGATGAGGCTTGCGTCAACGCCAACGCCCCGTAATAACGCGCTAGGTCGACCACCGAAGTCTTGCGTATGCGGGTACGGGTGGTGTTGGTCGGTGTGTTACCAATCGAGAGGCGTTGGGGTTCGTCGCCGGGGAAGGTATAGCGTAGTGCGTCACTGGTCGTGATCAGGATCACGCGTCGATCAAAAGTCCCGCGCTCATCCTCAAAAGTCTGCACCTCGTTTTTAATTTCGGCAATTCTAAAATATTGCTGCAAAATCGTACCGCCTTCGGTTGCCAAGCAAAACACTTGTCCGACTTCTGGTAGCGCATGCTCAATACGCTGATACGCTAGTACGGCTCTTTGACCTACGATCTGCTGACCGTAGGGGATCATATTGTCGATTGGACCCGCGACGACATAAGACTCCAATTGCAGTTTCGCGTCACTACGACGATCAAAACCATCGTGTGTCGTGAACAACGTGCAAGACACTTTAGGGTCATCCGGTGGATCAGCGAGAATGATGTTCGCACCAAAATAACCGTCAGTGTTTGGCGTGGTCACCCCCACAAAACACTTACGCAAACCGACCCGACCATAAGCGCGATCCAGTTCCGAGACATCAGGAAAAATACTATTGCTCGCCCCATCAATAATCACGGTGCCAGTCGCACGTCCGCCGCCTTCGTCTACATCGTCCATCACTTGCGACGATAATATTTTGATGTCGCCATCTAAGATTGTCATTGGTTCTTCTCCATCATATCTCCATCAATTTCATCGTCACACTCCAATAACTCTCTGGATCAAATGACGCGATACCCGTCACAGGTTTCGCGTCCAATACAGGTTTTTCTTGATGCCGAAATACGACGTTAAAACTACGACCATCGTCTAGCGTTAAGCGCATCTGTAGCCCAGCGATCGCCGCCCAGGCGCGCAGCAGCGTTAAACTAGCCAGAGACATCCACGCCATATCAGGTGGCGCTTGTAGCGTGATGGCGCGACCCGATTGCATAGTCGCTGTCTCTATCAACAAAGCCCCCGTTAAGCTATATTCCGCATTGCCCACTACCGCACACCAACTATGTTCATCCACCCAAAACAAATCGTGCGACAAGCTGACACTCACTAGCGATAACAAATTCTGCAAAATCATACTGAGACTCCTTTGGCTCTCCGTAACATCTCTAGCAGCGCCGTTTCATTAGTCGCGTCCACCGTCGCAGCAACAGACCGACCACTGCTGTCGGTAAAATTCACTTGTATCGTTTTAGTCGGCGTGTTGTTTGTGGTATTGATATTCGGTAGTGATGACTGCGTATTCGGTAATTGGCTTAACGCTGTACGTTTCGCAAATTCATCCGCTGATAGTCCATACTGAGCTGGGCGCTCTGGCCAGCCTGTACCCGTTTGCCCGCTGCCGCGCCCACCACCATAATTATTCATACCGCCACTACCGAAATTTTTCTCCCACTCTTTTGATGCTTTGACTTTATCGATCTCTGCTTGTACATCGACATACAATTGTTTATTGACCAAACCATCAGCCGAAGCTCGCGCCGAGTAATAGTCCAAGCCCGCGTCTTGAAATTTTTTCGTCAAAGACTCCAAACTTTCGCCGCCAGCTTCGAAATTTTCTGTCTGATTTTTTGAGGAGCGCTTGGCGCGCCCCGACGCGTTAGCAAAGTTATCCATTGCCGTCGCAGCTTTATCGGTCGCGTCCGCGGTGTCTTGCATATTGTCTTTAATTTTCTTGGTCTCTTGCTCCGCTACCTTGGCTTGTTGCACGAGAAATTCTTGTTTTACGCCTTCTTCCTCTAGCGCCAAGACCACCTTCTCTTGCGTGTTGGCCGCCGTAGTGGCCACGTCTAATTGACGCTTGGCGTTCTCGGTGTTGAGTTCAGCTTGCTTGGCTTTTTGTATGTACAGCGCGTCGCCTTTGTGTAGCTCGACATCGACCTCAGCATTGAGTTGCCTTTGCTGATTGATTAGCATATTGCGCGCCGCGACAGCCTGATCAAATTGCAGCTTGGCTTCGGTGGCTTTAGCTCTAGCAATCTCTAGATTAGTTTGGGCTAATTGCAATTCCAAACGCGCTACTTCTGTGCCTTCTCTTGCGTAAGCATTTTGCTTGACCTGCACATCTAGCCCTGCACGTCGCACATCTATATCAGCTTTCACCATATCCAAATGCGCTTTGGCGACATTGACGATGGCAGCACTATCGTTTTTCGCTTGCTCGGCCATGCGCGTCATTTCTGCGCGTGTGCCTTTGATTTTTTCTTCTAATTCACTAAACGCTTGCTTGATGAGATTCGCGGAGACTTCGCCCTTACTGCCCAACTGGGTAAGTTCGGCTTTTAGCAACGCAAAATCTTCTTTTGTTTTTGCAGCTTTGAGCGCTGTGGTAAAGAGTTGTTCAAACTTAGTGTTGACTTCTAGCGCCGCGTCACCGACATCTTTACCTGCTTTTTTAACTTCGACCAAAGCCTGCGATATTTTGTCAATGTCGGCTAAGGTTTTAGCCGAATCTAAGCCCTTGCTAAACGCTTCGCGAAATTGCAAACCTGTCGCTGTCGCATTGGCCGCAAGTTTTAAGATTTCACCAGACGCTTTTTCAAATTCCTTATTTAACGGTACTAAATACTCGGTGTTGCCAAACTTGACCAAGTGCAGACCCAAATCGTTCACAGCCTGATTAAACTGCTCCACTGAGTCCCGAGACACTTTCGTGAGTGTCTCGCCCAGCTTGACCATTTGTTCAGTACTGAGTTTAGTTTTACCTGTGGTGGCATCGATTTCACCGCCCATCTCTTTGATTCTGTTTTTTATCTCTTCGGCTCGCTTAATAAATTCTGCATCCGATTTTTTTGCAGATTCGTCGAGATGCTCATTTTGACGTTTTTCTTCCACCAGTTTACGAATCTGCTCTTCTATATCTTTGTAACTGCTCGCCGCCGCCAAACTTGCTGCCAATTCTTTCGAACGACCCAGTTCTGCGTTAAATTCTTGGACATGGGTTTTACCTTCTGCAAACCGATTCCAAGTATCCTCGGCAAAATTCCGTAGCGATAAACCCGCTTGGATCATCTCTTCACCCGCTTTTTTGGTTGCGTCACCCCAACCTTTCCAGATCGAATTTAATAGCGAACCCCAAGCTACCTCCATAATTCCAACACCCACTTGAAAATTACCCACTAGCCCAGAAAACACCATGCCAATAAAATCCGCGCCATCTCTAAAACCAGCCACTAGAAGCGTAAATGTCTCAATAATTACGCGCAAGACCGATCCTAGCCCAGTAAATTTTTGCCCCGTCGCATCCACCCCCGCACCTAAATTTAATATCGCTCCTGTACCTACTGCGAGATCACCAAATAACTTCATCAATTCACTACCGAGATCAATTAAAGCGGGCGTAATCTCCACAACTAAAGATAGGATCGATAAGCCCAATTCTTTAAGTCCAGCAAAAAACACTTTAGTTCCTTCAGCGAGTTTTCTGGCACTCTCACCATCCTTATCTAGTCCAACGACAATCGCATCGGCTTGTTTTAAAAAGTCAGTTGCTTCCTTCACCAATTGATAATAAGCAGGCAGTAACTTACTGCCGATATCGTTGGCTAATTCTTCTTGATAGCGTTTGATCGATTGCAGTTGCTTACCTACGTTCTGCATCGAGGCTTCATATGCGCCCGTTAATGTGGCGGCCTGTGCCAAAGCTTGATTAGCGACGGCTTGGATTTTTTGTTGTTGTGAGAGTTGCTCTGAGGTTTTACCCAATGACAGCGCATACTTATCCTGCGCCTGTTGGATGTTGACTGTTAGCCCCATGTAGCGCAGGCCTTCGGTATCCATCTGTTGGATATTCGAGATTAAACGAGTCAAGGTTTTACTGGAATTTTCGCCCGTCACCACGGCCAAATCTTGCGCGGCTCTAGCGAGTTTGGCGACTTGCGCCACTTCTCCTGCCGCTGTAGGGCCGATCTCTAACCCTGCTTGGATCATTTGCGTTAAAGCTTCGCGTGTGGCTTGGGTAGTGATTCCCAGACCTTTTACTTCCTTTTCGTAGCCCGCCATTTGCGCTGTGGAGTAACCCGCATTTTTAGCCACGACACCCAAGGTCGTGCCAAGCACTTCGGTACGTGCCGCATAGTCCGCTGATTCTTTTAGACCGTAGGCGATGGCTAGTGCGGCAAAAGCACCGATTAACTTACCCAGATTGTCTTTTAAAAACCCCATCGGAGTATTCATACCCTCCAAGCCGCCCGCTGCCGCACCCGCACTGGCTGGGACACCATGCAACTCTCGCGTTAACGCCGCAATGCGACTGGCAGTCGCGTTGGCTGCTTGACTTTGAGCTTCCGAAGACAGATTGCCACTACTAGCGAGTTGTTGATAAGCGGCTCTTACCCGTGTGATTTCGTTTTGTATCTCAGAAAAAGAGCGTATCCCTAGCGTACTATAAGCTTGCGTGGTGCTGTTGACCGCCTGCATTTGCTGATTCAAAGCCGCTATCTGGGTCGCCGCCGCGTGCGCTGCATTGCCCTGCTCAGCAGCGGACAAACTACCACTATTGGCTAGCGTCTCGTAGGCGGTTTGTATCCTAGCAATTTCGGCGCGTATCTCAGCAAAAGAACGTGTCCCTAGCGTTGCATACGCCGCCTCTGTGCGCTCGGCTGCGCTGACGGATTCAGTAGAGGCCGCTGTCGCAGCCGTGCCAGTGCCGCGTAAGTCGTTGGCTAGCTGATTGATGCTAGCTAATCCTTCGACTAAGGCTTGAATTTTCAGCTCTAATGCGACATCGGACACTTAATTCTCCAAAATAGTTAAGCTGCTTTTTACGGCATCGTCATCACCACGTGACGCAATAAAGACCCGTAAAAAGTGTTCGCGATTGCGTTGTTTGCTTAGCTTGACTGCACTGTTAAAAAATGCCATGAACTGCGGCCATTCGTAATCCAACACATCCACAAAGCGATGTCCCGCTTCAATTAAATATTGGATTTGGTCTGCGCTAGTGCTTGTGTTTGCATCACGTCCGCCAGATTTTTCACCAGCCCTGCCGTTGCTGGCAGGACTTTTTGGACAAAAAAATCTAGATTCGCTTCCAAAAGTAGCCTCAATAAATTGATCGCGTCATCGACCTCTAACTCATCTACAAATGAGCGCTGTTGGTTGGCGAGCGCCGCTAATAGTTCCAAGCACGAATCAGCATGCAACATAAATAAAGAAGGAATATCGACTTTTTCACGCAAAGTAAGCATGTGCGCTAAGGGCTGCGCCGCAGCCAAAACACGCGGCAATACACCGACCTTAAAAGGGCGTAAGGAGATTGCTACACCGTTAAAAGTCTTGGTGTGGGCGGCAGGGATAATGGTATCGAGTGCAGTGTCTGACATGGCATACTCCAATGATCTAGGGGGAAAGGGCTAGATGAGAGTATGAAGACGCAAAACAAAACGCCCCAGTGGAACGAGTTCACGGGGGCGAATATAGGGCGGGCGAATGTACCCCCCTAGTCAAGCTATAGCGGTTTAACCTTCATAATCCGGCCAAACTGCCCCATCTCGTCAGAAGCTGGTTTGCTCACATCAATCATCACGGCAGCACTCAGATTCATATCACTAATCTTCTCGGTAATTAAGGGTAAATCTTTTAAAGGTTCGGTCGAAACCCGATACAGCTCAACGATAATCGGCGCGCCGTTTTCTGCCAAGTTAATCCCCTCGTAACGCAAAAATACTTCACTTTGCACCGCTGAAAAGATTGACACATTCTCAATCGCTGCATGGGTGTAGGCGACTTTAAAAGGCTGGGTAAAACCCGTCACATCAGTTAAAACGATTGCACCATAGGCAGCATCGATCATATATTTAGACGCATTCATGACAACAGGTGTAGCGCTAGAATCGGTCACCACTACGCTGGTCACTTGCGGGTATTTTAGCGAGATTCGGTCACCCGAGATTAAATCGACGGGCATGGCTTCGCCAGTCACACTGCTACTGCCAATGGTTACACTTTTGCCAAATAGAGCAAGGGCTAAATTTTCTGCGGAGATTTCTAGAAGCGTTAAGTCAATATTCGCGTCTTTATCTAACGAGATGGATTTAACGATGCTGCGCTGGCCAGTAAAAGATTCTTGTTGCTGAACTTTTTTCACTTTTAAACTTACTTTTGCTGCCGACACGTCGCCCATCCAACGCTGCGCCAGTGGATTGCCGCTCGCGTCGCGTGCGGCGATATACATTTTACCTTGACCTAAAAAATAATCTGACATGATGTTTTCCTTTCGTTGAGTCTTAAAATATTACTTTTTCAAATCGGCTTTTACTTGCTCGACTCTTACTTTCTCTGGTTTCACTCTCACCTCTTGCTCGGCGACGTCGGCGACGCCTTGCTCAATACAATAATCTGCATCCACACCAGGCATCTCTACAATGGCGCCAGCGGTATACTTCGCCCCAGCATGGGTATGGTCTTGTTTGAGTAATACTTTGGTCGTGATCTTCATAATTTCCCTAACAACACGTGGGTGCTTTTAAATTGAAAAGGGTAGTAGGCAAAACCGTTGTCGTAACCTACCTTGAGATTACTAGTACCAATCCTGCGTAGAGCTGTCATGGGGGCTGCTGGCTGCCAGCCACATAAGGCTTTTAATAATTTGGCGATCAGTGGCCCTGCTTTTTCTCGGTTACCTTTGCCCGTGCTAACCGTGCCGGCAAATTTAATTACCAATACCACCATCCAGATTTGTGCTGTCACTTGAGCTGCGCCAGTACTCCCTTGTGTGAGGTGGCCACTGCCGACTTCATCGCCCATGTAAATTACATGCGCGGCGCTTTCCATTTGGCGATTCGCTTGTACGCTGCTTAAATCCATCGCAGTCAAGATCGCTTTGAGCTCAGGAAGCTCGTCAGTAAGGCGCTGTACCAGCAAATCCTCTAGCATCAAATAGTTTAAGATGGCATCCATTACCAGCGACTCCTATCGCCAAAGTCATTCCTGCCGCTGGCAATCTGCACTAGGTCAACACGGCTGGTGACTTCGCCCGACTGATCTAGCCCAAGCGAGATTTGCCCTCTTGAAATGGCTTTTAAGGTCGCTAGTTGATCGCGTCGGCGCACCGCCACATGATGATCCACACCGATATCTCCCGATAAGAGATAACGGGTAAAGTCACAGGCAATCATCACGAGCACCAAGGGCACACTAGGCAAGGGCAACTTAAAACTGCCCGTCAGCCAGACATCAATTTCAGCTTGAGCGATCGCGATCGCTTGGTTTAAGACCAACTCGTCGATGCTGCCAGCATAGATCCGGTCGGTGAGTTGGATTAACTCCTCTTCACCATAGGCGTTGATGAGGTCTTGACGTGTGCAATAGAACATGACTTACTTCTTCGCCGATTTTGAGACCGGGGAATCTAATGTCTCTGGTGCGTCGATTTCGGTTTGATACGCAATCAATTGCGGATCAGCTTCTATCGCGGCACGCTGTTCATCTGCGATCTCGGTTAAAGGAATGTCTCGCGGTTCTGCGCTGAACTGATAGCCAGCGCGGCGAAAACTGGAAGACTTACTCACCACCCGTAATACCTTAATTTTGCTCATGTTTTACTCCAAAAAATGAAAATACGATTTAACGCAATAAGATTTAAGACAGCCACGGCGTGACTAAGAGCTTGGCGGTATTCTGATAAATATTACTTGCTCCCATCGCGTTTTTCTCAGCCTGTAAGAGTTTTAAGGCCGTCATTTCCAAGTTGGGTGGCACCACCAACAGGGTAGGACGCACCCCCAGCGGCTTACCGTTGTCGCCCTTCAGATTCATCATGGCGGCACGCGCTGCGCCGTAGGCAGCTTCATCAAGTGGATTCTTAGAGGCATAAGCTAACTGCCATAGGCCAAAGCCCACATTACTACGCGCATCGACCCCATAGACATACTCTTTATTGTTAAAAACATTGCCATCCGTCTCTTTGTCCATTGTGACAAAGTTATAGTCTTTGCGTACCTGATAAATAATTGGTTTCACAAAGCGGCTGGTATCAAGTAAATACCAAGCGGAACCCGATCCTCCACCAAAATTAGACACCGAGGCCATAGAGCCATCAGCATTCATCACGGGATGATCGCTGTCGAAGAAATATTGACCGTCAAAACACGTACTAGCAAAGCCCGCCGCCAACAAGGCAAACACCAGTTCATCGGGATGTTGTTTAGAGTCTTGTCCCAACTGCTCAAACATCGGCTTAAAAACACCATAGGTATCGTCCTCGATGGCCTCTCTAGGGACGGCGATGGTGTTTTCAAACGGTTTATTTTTAATCGTAAAATCATGCGTCATTAGATTTTGGATTACACGCGCACCTATCCATTCACGAAAGCGCGTAGTCTGTCCTAACCACGGGTAGACTTCTTTTGCTGTATTCGATGGCACGGTCATGGCGATTTGCCCGTAGTCACTTTGCACTCCGGCAAAGGCCTGTTGAAAGGCCATCTTATAACCCTGATACAAGGCGGTGAGATTACTGGTATTGATAATCATGGGAACTCCTTAAATAATTTTTAAATGAAGCGATGATGTGGGTCTTAAAATTCAACCCAGACGCCAACACTATCGACATCGCGCACCTTACCAGCCACGCTACGGGCATTGCTGCCGTTGGTTTTTGCCACCGTCTGGTCATCGACCAGATAACAATCTGCCCCGATGTCGCCTAAGACAATTAAATCACCTGCGGCAGAATTACTCATTCGATACAGCACCTCTGGGCCACGAAACACCCTTACCCGCGCCTCACCATCAAGCCCAGTACTGTTATCGCACTGGCACTGCGACACCCCCACCGATTTCAAGCCCAAACCCGTTTTAGCGGGAATGGCTAAGTTCGTAGCGGCATCGACCACTACCATCGTTCCGGCATAAATTTTAGCGGCTGCTTTCATCGGCACTTCCAGCACTTGCCCCTCACGTCTTACCGTATTACGGTCTGCTGTTGCTGCGGTCATGGTGACCTCCTCGTTGTTTGAAAATGGATAAGCCGATTAGGCTAAAGACTTTTTATATTCTTCTTCGTTGAATCCCAGCGCCTTACAAATGGCCACTTGCTCCACGCTCAAATCTCCTTGCTTACCACCAGCAGGTAACTCACCGCCTGTCTGCGTACCCTTCAACGCGGCAAGAACAGGCGCAGAATTGACAAACTCTTTGAGTGCAGGTAAATCACTCGCACCCAATCCCCGCGCCCAAGTTTCTTGTGCAGCAAATAATCGACCCTCTTTTAACGCCGCTGTCACCACCTCATCGACTTCACGTCCTTGCACTTGCAGTGTTAACGCCGCGAGTTGGTCTTGCATAGGTTTGACAGCAGATACTGGAATAAACTTGGCTGGATCGGGATTACCCTGATTCACCGCAGCATCTTTCAAGGCTGCAATCTCCACGTCTTTCGCCGCGACCAAATCGGCTTTGGCTTTCAATGTCGCCAGCTCCGCATCCTTCGCCACGATTTGTTCAGAGGCGGTTTTTAGTGCTGTCACACTCAGCAAGGCGCTGGCCTCGGTGGTCGTCTCTGGTAAGCCTAGGGCGGCTAATAAAAGTTTTAGTGTTGGGTTCATGCTGTCCTCATCAGGTTGTTGGTTACCGCTCAATTTTTTTAACGCTACTTCTTGCATGCCGTCCAGTGCGGGTGTATTGACCAGCGCCACATGCAAAATTCTCTGTACTTCACCGCTTTTAGGGTTGTAACTAAACACTGGACTGAGATAACGGTATTCCTTTGCCGCGATCATGGCCTTGGCTTTGTCCGTCCACTCCACATCGAGGGCAAACAAGCCTTCGCCTTCACGCCAAGCCATCTGCTTAAACCAGCCAGCGGCAGGTGCGGGCTGACCGTTACTCTCGGCGTTGATGGTTTGGTGTTCGTAATCAATCACTAGACGGTTTTTAGATGCATCAGCAAAAGCAATTACCTTGGCCGCTAGAGCCGCGGTCAATTTCCACGTACCACTGTCAAGCGGACGGCCGTCTTCAGCTTGAAAAGAGCCAGCAGGAAGTAACTGTATCGGCGTACCAGCCGCCCCAGTGAGTTCAAACACTAGG
>JAIELM010000450.1 GCA_019752975.1 Undibacterium sp.
TTTAACGCGGGCAAAGGAGCGGTATTTACCAACGAAGGCAAGAATGAATTAGATGCCGCTATCATGGATGGCAAGTCAGGACTTGCTGGTGCGGTCGCAGGAGTGAGCACCATCAAAAATCCCATCACTGCCGCACGTGCAGTTATGGATAAAACTAAGCACGTCATACTCATCGGTAGTGGTGCCGAAAAATTCGCGCATGCGCAAAAATTAGACATGGTTGACCCTAGCTATTTCTTTACCCAATGGCGCTGGGATCAACTACAAAGAGCCAAAGAAAAAAACAAAATAGAGCTAGATCACAATGGCAAAAACCCACAAGCCAAATTGACCAATGTGGATGCTGGCGTACCCTACTGGCAAACCGATTACAAATATGGAACCGTAGGCGCAGTCGCGCTTGATCAAGACGGTAATTTAGCAGCAGGTACCTCAACCGGTGGACTGACCAATAAAATGTATGGTCGTGTAGGTGACGCGCCTATCATTGGTGCAGGCACTTATGCCGACAATGCGAGCGCGGCGATTTCTTGTACCGGAACAGGAGAATTTTTTATCCGCGGTTTGGTCGCCTATGACATTGCGGCACGAATGAAATATGCCAACGCCAAGTTATCGGAGGCAGTTGATCAAACTATTGCATCGGCCTTAGAAGGTAAAAATGGTGATGGTGGTTTGATCGCTTTAGATAAACAAGGCAATGTAAAATTTGGATTTAATACCGAAGGCATGTACCGCGGTTATGTCAAAAACGATGGCAGGCCAGTGGTGATGATTTTTAAGGACGAAAAATGAAAACCACACTCATCAAGTTTCTAGCTTGTTGTCTACTGATCTCCAACGCAGCTTGGGCTCAAACCAGTACATTAGAGATCGCTCGCCTAAGCTGGTTACAGGGCACTTGGATCACAACGCAGGGTAAGCAAATAATAGACGAACATTGGTCACTCGAAGGACAGTCGCTATTAGGTGTTTCGCGCACCATGGAAGATGAACATAGTCGCGCCGTTGAAATGATGATGTTAGAAAAAAACGGACAAGAATTCATCATGCGCCTACGTTTTTTTGGGCCTGCCATAGATAAGGCCACCAGAGGAAAAGATCAGCCCTTGCGACTTCAATTAGTCGAAGCGGACGCTGTGCATTTTCTCTGTCTAGGCATAGAGAGTGAAGAAGGAACCCGCTTAAGCTACACCCTCACCTCGCCCACCACACTACACGCAATCATTAGTAAAACCAAAGACGGTAAAGTGGTGTGGCAGGAGGAGTTTAGTTTTACTAGGCGTCATTAGTATTAGTAATAGGACTTCTACAAAACAGATGCTGGCGTTGTTACGTTCGCCTTGTCGTACAAAGTATTGCCTGCGGCGCCGCGCCTAGCCAGCGCAATTTTGCGTAAAACCGTGACTATTCCGCTATGATAACTCATCAAAAAACGAAAACCCCTCAACGCCGAGACGCCGAGGCGCAGAGGTTTCCTCCGATTTTCTCCGCGTCTCTGCGTCTCGGCGTTGAGGGGTTTTGACTTTTTCTCATAGCGACTGAACAGTCGCCAAATAACTTACTCAACATGCTCGCCGCCGATAGGAACGCAGTCGACAAAGTAGCCGCGCTTACCATCGACTTCGGCTTTTACTAAGCCATGACAATCGGTTTCGAATCCTGGGAATTGTTCGTTAAATGCACGAACAAATTTTAAGTAGTCGACGATTGTTTTGTTGAAGCGTTCACCCGGAATCAGTAATGGAATACCCGGAGGATAAGGAGTCAGCAGGATCGCAGTAACGCGGCCCTCTAACTCATCAATTGCCACTCGTTCGATTTCTTTATGCGCCATTTTTGCAAAAGCGTCCGATGGTTTCATCGCTGGCTGCATGTCAGACAAATACATCTCTGTCGTTAAGCGCGCGACGTCGTGGGTTTTGTATACCTCATGAATTTTCTGGCATAAATCTTTCAGGCCGGCGCCTTCATAAAGCGGGTTGGCGGTAGCAAATTCTGGCAATATGCGCCACATTGGTTGGTTCTTGTCGTAATCGTCTTTGAACTGCTGTAACGCGGTCAAGAGCGTATTCCAGCGACCCTTGGTAATGCCGATAGTGAACATGATGAAGAAGGAATACAGACCGCATTTTTCGATGATAACGCCGTGTTCTGCTAGGTACTTGGTGACGATAGACGCGGGGATGCCAGTGGTGCCGAATTTGCCTTCCAAGGATAAACCTGGTGTGACTATGGTCGCTTTGATTGGGTCTAACATATTGAAGCCTGGAGCAAGTTTGCCAAAGCCATGCCAGTCATCTTCAGCATGAATCATCCAGTCCTCTTGGGTTCCCACACCGTTTTCGGAGAGCTTGTCTGGCCCCCAAACTTGGAACCACCAATCTTGTCCCCACTCTTCATCAACTTTGCGCATCGCGCGGCGGAAGTCCAAGGCTTCAAGAATGGATTCTTCGACCAAGGCAGTGCCGCCGGGTGCTTCCATCATCGCCGCAGCAATATCGCAAGAGGCGATAATCGAATACTGCGGAGAAGTGGACGTGTGCATCAGATAGGCTTCATTGAAGCTATCTTTGTCTAATTTAACGGTCTCGGATTCGCGCACCAAAATCTGCGATGCTTGCGATATGCCCGCTAACAATTTATGGGTGGACTGGGTGGAGAAAATCATCGATTTTTTGGCCCGCTCACGGTCTTTGCCGATCGCATGCATGTTTCGGTAAAAGCTATGGAAGGTGGCATGTGGTAACCAAGCTTCATCAAAATGCAGGGTGTCAATCTCACCGTCGAGTAAGTCTTCCAAAGTTTCGACGTTGTACAACACGCCGTCATAAGTGGACTGCGTGATGGTCAAAATACGCGGCTTTTTATTCTTGGCTTTGCGGGCAAAAGGATTGGCTTCGATCTTTTTACGTATGCTCTCCATGGAGAATTCTTCCAGTGGAATTGGACCGATAATGCCGAGGTGATTGCGGGTCGGCATTAGGAAGACAGGTATTGCGCCGCACATGATAATTGAGTGCAAAATCGATTTGTGGCAATTGCGATCAACCACAACGATGTCGCCAGGCGCTACTGTAGAGTGCCATACCATCTTGTTCGAAGTGGAGGTTCCGTTCGTCACAAAGTAACAATGGTCGGCGTTAAAAATGCGCGCAGCATTACGCTCAGATGCGGCTACAGGTCCAGTATGATCGAGTAACTGACCGAGTTCTTCGACTGCATTGCAGACGTCGGCGCGCAACATATTTTCACCAAAAAATTGGTGAAACATTTGACCAATCGGCGACTTTAAAAACGCCACACCACCTGAGTGTCCGGGGCAATGCCAAGAGTAAGAACCGTCATTGGCGTAGTGCACTAAGGCGCGGAAAAAGGGCGGCGCGAGACCGTCTAAATAGGATTTCGCTTCACGTATGATGTGTCGTGCGACAAATTCTGGCGTATCTTCAAACATGTGAATGAAGCCGTGTAACTCGCGCAAAATATCATTCGGGATATGTCGTGAAGTACGTGTTTCACCGTATAGATAAATCGGAATGTCGGCATTTTTGTAGCGAATTTCTTCGACAAAAGCGCGCAAAGGCTTCAGTGCAAAATCGCTTTCAGCGGCAGTACCCTCACCAAATTCTTCGTCATCAATCGACAAAATAAAAGCCGAGGCGCGTGACTGCTGTTGCGCAAACTGGGATAAGTCACCATAACTGGTCACACCCAAGACTTCCATGCCCTCTTTTTCCATTGCATCCGCTAATGCGCGTATGCCTAGTCCAGAAGTATTTTCAGAACGAAAATCCTCGTCAATAATGACAATGGGGAAGCGAAATTTCATATTGGTCTCCAAAAAAAGCCAGATGGGAGACGCTTGGGCTATTGCTTGCGCGCCGAAAATAAAGATGCGAATTTTCGCAGATATGCTGAGGTAAATGTAAAAAAAATTGCCCTATTTTGTGTCAATTCCGCTGGAATAGCGCATATTTCATCTTACTGTCATAAAAAAACATGAATTTGCCTAACGGACAAGCTAGGCTTGATGAGCTAGGCCGCCTGTTTGGCGCGAAAAGTCATGCGTAATCCATCTGCAGAATACAGGAATAGTCCTAACCAAATTCCGATAAATCCAAGTAATCGGTCCGAGCTAAACTGTTCTTGATACAGTAGTACACCTAAAAGTAATTGCAAAGAGGGTGAAATATACTGTAATAACCCCAAAGTCGCCATAGGGATGCGCCGTGCTGCTGCGGCGAATAGTAATAAAGGAATCGCGGTAATCGGTCCCAGTGCTAATAAAAGAGCTTGTTCCGTGGTGGTGCTATGCAAAAAATGAGTTTGGTTTTGTATACCTAAAAAAATCAGATAGGCCGCAGCAAAAGGAAACAACATCATCGTTTCTAATGACAGACCTTCTAGTGCCCCCAAAGCGGCAGTTTTGCGCATTAAGCCATAGACGCCAAAAGTCATTGCTAAAACCAGCCCTATCCACGGTGGGTGGCCGGTCTGAAAAGTGAGCCACAATACCCCAAGTGCTGCACAGGCGACGGCGATCCATTGGACCTTGCGCAGCCGTTCTTTAAGTAAAACAAAACCTAGTAGGACGCTCACTAACGGCGTCATAAAATAGCCGAGACTGGCATCTAGAATACGTCCACTATTGATCGCCCAAATGTAGATGAACCAATTTGTGGATAAGAGTAAGGCGCTGAAGGCAAAACCTAAAAGTAGTTTAGGTTGTTGTAAGACGCTACGCAGCCAAGACCATTGTTTGCGCCAAGTGAGCACCAGCGCCAAGAATGCTAGCGCCCATACCATGCGATGCAAGAGAATTTCAAATGAAGGAACCTCATGTAAAGCTTTGAAATAAAGTGGGAATAAACCCCAAGCGGTGTAGCAAAACGTAGCGTACAAAATGCCTTTGCGCATAAATGATTTTCTTGGAGATAGCGGGGAGACCCGCATTATCCCAGCAATCCTAAAACTTTGCTGATGCTAGCTCGACGCTCGTTTAATCGCCTCAAGAATGATTTTCTTTTTACGTTCTTTTTCATTTAAGCCTATTTGGTCCGCAGGCATTTCGGCCTCGAGCGCACGAAATTTTTCTTTGGCTTTGGCGAGTAATTTCGCCTCGTTTTCTTGCTGCTCGCGTACCAATCTTAATTCACGTGCTTCATAGCGACGCCTCGCCGCGTCCGCTGCGTCGGCTGACCATGCAAGCCAACCAGTTGCATTGCTCGCGGTCGTTATCATCGTGATGCAATCAACAGGACAGGGCGCGACACAGAGATCGCAGCCGGTGCAAAGATCGGTAATGACGGTATGCATTTGCTTGTTAGCACCCATGATGGCGTCCACTGGACAAGCTTGAATGCAGAGGGTACAACCTATGCACAAAGCTTCTTCAATCAAGGCGACTGAGCGGCGACGTTCTACTCCGTGGATAGTATTGAGCGCAATGACGGGCTGGTTCAGCGCCTGCGCCAAACGCGCTACACCTTCTTGCCCACCCGGCGGACATTGGTTGTAGTTGGCCTCTTGATTCACAATTGCCTGCGCATATTGACGGCAAGAAGGGTAGCCACATTTGGTACATTGGGTTTGCGGCAAAAGTGCGTTGATTTGCTCACTTGTTGGTGGGGACACGTTTTTTATCCTTATTTGATGCTATTCATTTGATCCCATATTGTAGGTCAGATCATAGCGAGGTGCGAGCTTACGCTCAAAACCTTGCCTCATCAAATAAGAAGAGTCCTTGGTATTCTTGTCTCGAATATTAAAAGTAGGACTTACGCAAAATAGACGCTGGCGTTGTTGCGTTCGCCTTGTCGTACAAATGTACTGCCTGCGGCATCGCGCCCCGATTTAAGCATTCTCAGGCATTCTCAAGGATTCGAGGGCAGGCTCTAGCCAGCGCAATTTGGCGTAAGTCCTAAAAAGTAAGCTTGAACATACATCGTTCTATCGTCATTCAAATCGGAAGTCAGATTGCGGAGATTCCGACTTTCATTTGGGACACAACCCAATAAAATCGCCGTTGTCGAATTTTTTTTGTGGGGGGGAGCGCAGGCCTCCACGCGCAAGTACTGAACTGCTTTTGTCGCTAAGCTCAATATCTCATTGTGTTTTGAATAGAAATAGGCTAAGTTCACGTCTCTTTCACTAAGTCTTCCCCCAATACATGCGATCATTTATTTCCAAAGTGCTGGTTTGTACAGGCGCTGTGCTTTCGACTATTCTCACTGGCGTAATTGGCGTAGCGAGTGCTGAAGTTAATCTTAAGGCCGTCATTCCCACTTCGCCACAACTTATTAAAGGTCAGCTCAAAAATGGCCTGACCTACTACATACAAAAAAACGCTAAGCCGGAAAAGAAGCTGGAATTGCGTTTGGTGGTGAAAACTGGTTCTGTCATGGAAGATGATGATCAGCAGGGTTTGGCGCATTTTACTGAGCATATGGCGTTTAACGGTAGTCAACATTTTAAGAAAAACGAACTGGTTTCCTTTTTGGAAGGCATAGGGGTGAAATTCGGCGCCGATCTTAACGCCTACACTAGTTTTGACGAAACCGTGTATATCTTGCCGCTACCTACTGATAAGCCCGAAAATGTTGAAAAAGGTTTTTTGGTTCTCTCTGATTGGGCAAGTGGCCTTCGTTTTGATCATGAAGAAATCGATAAAGAACGTGGTGTGGTATTAGAGGAAGCGCGTTTGGGTAAAGGCGCCGGTGACCGTATTCGCAAACAGATTTTGCCTAAAATTTTGTACGGCTCTAAGTATGCTGATCGCCTTCCTATCGGTAAGGAGGAATTACTAAAAAATTTTAAATATGAAGCCTTAGAACGTTTTTATGCGGATTGGTATCGACCAAATTTAATGGCGGTTGTGGTGGTTGGGGATATTGAGCCTGAACATGCGAAACACTTGATTGAGAAAAATTTTGCGGGATTAAAAAATCCTACTAAACCGCGAGAACGCACGCTTGCTAGTATTCCGCTCAAAAATATAGGCGAAGCCTTGGTGGCTACGGATAAGGAGGTAAATATTTCTTCTATCAGTATTTCGCAAACACGGTTTTTGAATAAGAACGATGGTAAGTTCGGCAGTTATCGTGATAGGCGCATTCAGAATTTTTTTAATGTAATGTTGGGCAATCGTCTGCAGGAATTAACGCAATTACCTAATCCGCCTTTCTTGGGAGGTGGCAGTGGCGTGAGTGGCATTATCGGCGACTATCAAGAGTTAAATTCATCTGCCGCGATAGGTAAAGCAGGGGTGCAGGCAGCAATCGATGCTTTGATGCAGGAAAATAAGCGGGTTGCAAAATTTGGCTTTAATGCAGCTGAATTAGAGCGAGCGAAAAAGAATTCTTTGCGTTCTATGGAAGACGAATATAACGAGAGGAATAAGACCGTATCTAGCGCTTTAGCGGAAGAATTTATTCGTCATTTTTTAAACGGTGAAGCGATTCCAGGTATCGAAGCCGAGTATGTTTTTCATAAAGAGATTGTGCAAGGAATTAAGCTCGATGAAGTCAATCGATTTGCACGCTCCTTATTAGTCAATGAGTCGCCGCAATTATTGGTGTACCAAGGAAACGATCAACCCGACCATGTGATTCCTAGTAGTAAAGAATTAGTTGATATGGTGCAGGTCGCAAAGAAAAAAGAGGTTCTCGCATATTCCGAGAAAATTTTAGACAAGTCATTATTTGATACGCCGCCACAAGCGGGAAAAATTATCGCGGAAGTTAGCGATGAACGCCTAGGGACGACGAGCTTAACCCTGTCCAACGGGGTTAAAGTTGTGCTGAAAACTACTGACTTTAAAAGCGACGAGATTCTCATTGGGGCGACCCGAGCTGGTGGTACGGGAGTATTGCCTGACGCGGATCTGTTGCAGGCAGGCTTTGCTACCAGCGTAGTGGGTGCTATGGGCATTAAATCGTGGTCGCCAATAGAATTAACTAAAATTTTGGCTGGTAAAAGTGCCAGTGTGAGTACCCATTTTAGTGAAACGCATGAAGGCGTTTCTGGTGTTTCAAATAAAGATGATTTGGAAACGATGTTGCAAATGCTCAGTCTCGTCATGACGCAGCCACGCAAAGATGAAGACATATTTAAATCCTTTGTCGGCAAACAGCAAGATGTGTTGAAAAACAATATGTTAAACCCGATGAGTGTGTACCAAGAGGCCGTGCTTAATGCGACTTTTTCTGCACATCCTCGTAAGCCTATTTTTACCAAGCCTGAACATATCGCTCAACTTAATTTAGAGCGCGTAATGAGTATTTATCGCTCACGTTTTTCAAGCGCGAAAGGCCTGACATTTTTCATGGTCGGTAGTTTTGAGCTTGAAAAAGTTAAACCTTTAATTGCCACCTATATCGCTAGTTTGCCCGCGCCAGATATTGAGATCGCCAGCAAAGATTCGGGGCTACGTCCTAATTCTGGAATTGTGAAAAAAGAAGTCTTTGCCGGCAAAGAACCATTGAGTGTAGTGTCGTTACAAATGCATGGGGAACGTGCCATGTCGAATGCGGATCGACTGCGTTTTAATGCGATGGTGGAAGTGATGCAATTGCGTTTGACGGCGAAGATGCGTGAGGAGATGGGAGCGGTGTATAGCCCCAATGTTTCTGGTCAGACTAGACGTATTCCTTATCAGGGTTATTCGCTATTTTTTGGCATGCCATGCGCGCCGGAAAATGTAGACCGATTATTGCAAAGTAGTTTTGATTTAATCGCGCAAATGAAAGCGGCACCGCCGACTGAGGAGGAACTGAACAAGGTGAAAGAGAATTGGTTAAAAAATCGCCGAGAAAGTATGAAGACCAATCGGTTTTGGCTCTCTCATTTGGAGCGTGCTTTGCAAAACAATGATGATCCTCAAGAGGTATTTAGTTTTGAAGAGCGAATTAAAGCCCTAAGTGCAAAGGACGTGCAAGAGGCAGCGCAGATTTATTTGGACGTGAATAACTATATTCAGGTGGTAATGTACCCTGAGAAAAAGGAGAATTGATGAAAATGATTGTATCGATTAAACGGCATGTTGGTGCTAAAAAAAATCCCATACTCGCGGCTATTTTGGCGACTACCCTGCTAGGTAATTTATCTGTTTCTGCGATGGGTAACGCTAAAGAAAAAAAAGCAGGCAAAGTAGGTAAGGCAACCATGGCAGATGTGCTTAAAGCCTCCAGTGCTAGTGATTGGCACGCATTGAATCCTGAAAATACCATGTATTTGGAAATGGAAAAAGGTCGTGTGATTATTGTCTTGGCGCCCGAATTTGCGCCGAATAACGTGGCCAATATCAAAGCCTTAGTACGTGAAGGTTATTTCGACGGCCTAGCGATTATTCGTTCACAAGATAATTATGTGGCGCAGTGGGGAGATCCACATGATGAAGATAATCAAAAACGAGAAATTAAAACGGCTAAGCAGAAAGTCGCAGCTGAATTTACCGTGCCTTATGTTAAAGCTTTTCCGTTTACGCGACTGAAGGATCTTGACGGTTATGCGCCAGAAGTTGGGCATGTCAATGGTTTTGCTGCTGGGCGTGATCCTAAGTCAAAAACGACCTGGTTAAGCCATTGTTATTCTGCTGTCGGCGTGGCGCGTGGCAATGAAGCCGATAGTGGCAATGGTAGTTCCTTGTATGTGGTGACGGGACACGCGCCGCGTCAACTAGACCGGAATATCACAGTCGTTGGTCGGGTAGTTCAGGGGATGGAGTTGCTGTCAAGTTTGCCTCGTGGTACCGGGGCTTTGGGGTTTTATGAGAAGGCCGAACAACGAAGCGCGATCAAAAGCATACGCATGGCTAGCGAGGTCTCCGAAACAGAGCGTAGTCATTTGGAGAGTCTGAGGACCGATACGCCTACTTTCCAAGCACTGATAGAAGCACAAAGAAATCGTGGCGGCGATTGGTATAAAGTGGCCGCGGGACACATCGATTTGTGCAATGTGCCGCTACCAGTAAGGCCGACGAAAAATTAGTTGGGCAAGGAGTATGCGCCGCGCTTGTTGGATTTTAATTTAAGACGACAACTTCGCGGCGAGGCTTTACATGAGTAACTTTACATGAGTAACTTTATATGAGTAAGGTAGAGTCTTATCCTTAGGACTTACGCAAAATTGCCCTAGCTAGAGCCTGCCCTCGAATGCTTGAATCGGGGGGCGGAGCTGCAGGCGGTACTTTGTACGACAAGGCGAACGCAACAACGCCAGCGTCTGTTTTGCGTAAGTCCTAATTCTATTGTTTGATCTGAGAATGAAGGCTTGAGTGTGACTTGCGTAGCGCCGCAGCACATTCTCTTACCAAGGCCGGGCCGCGATAGATGAGACCTGAATACAGTTGCACCAAGGACGCTCCTGCTTGCACCTTGGCCACTGCATCTGCGCCTTTGAATATGCCCCCTACCCCAATGATAGGTAGAGCATCACCCAGTTCTGCTTTTAGTGCACGAATGACGCGATTGGATAATTCAAAAACCGGCTCGCCTGACAATCCACCAGCTTCTTCGGCATATTGTAGACCTTTCACTGCGTCTCTAGTAATGGTGGTATTGGTGGCGATTACTCCGTCGATTTTATGGCGTAGCAAGGAGTCGGCAATGTTTTTGATCTGTTCGCTGTCGAGATCAGGTGCGATTTTGAGGGCGATAGGTACATAGCGTTTGTGTTGATCGGATAGCCGTCCTTGGGCCTCTTTGAGTTGCGCTAATAGTGCATCAAGCTCAGACGCACCTTGCAATTGCCGTAGATTTTTGGTGTTGGGCGAGGAGATGTTGATCGTGACATAGCTGGCGTAGGGATAGACTTTTTGCAGACAATGCAGATAATCGTCTGCGGCTTTTTCTATCGGCGTGTCAGCATTTTTACCAATATTGAGTCCCAAGACGCCTTGTTTTTCTTGGTAAAAACGTGATGCCTGCACGTTGGCGACAAAGGCATCGACACCACCATTATTAAAACCCATGCGGTTAATAATGGCGTTTGCCTGTGGTAAACGAAACATCCGTGGTTTAGGATTGCCGGCTTGGGCACGGGGCGTCACGGTACCTATCTCAATTGAACCAAAACCTAAGGAGGCTAAGCCGTCAATATAGCGACCGTCTTTATCAAGTCCTGCGGCTAGGCCAACAGCATTGGGGAAGGTGATTCCCATAACCGAGCGCGGGTCGTTTTCTGGTTTGGGGATTAAACGAGTTAATCCTAAATTGTGAGCATGCTTTAAGCCAGGAAGCGTGATTTCATGGGCGCTTTCTGCATCCATGAAGAAGAGAAAAGGGCGAGCTAGTGAGTAGAGAAATTTGTCTGACATAGATTGTTGTGGCTTATATTTATTGGGGTTACTTAATTGAGTTGTTGCTTATTGAGGGTCATTTCTTATTTGCGTAGTTTCGCAATTGCGCTTATTTGCGTTGTTGTCAGCCATTGGCATCCAAGCCCCGTCGATTAGCGTCTGCAATGGTTGAAAATGATTTTTGTAAGCCATTTTACGACTGGCCTCTATCCAATAACCCAAATAGAGGAAGGGTAAACCCAATTCCTTTGTTTTGGCTATTTGCCAAAGGACGTTGTAGGTGCCATATGACGCATGCGCTACATCAGGATCAAAAAAAGTATACACCGAGGATAGACCATCGTCCAAAATATCGATAATGCTGAGCATGCGTAGCACCTGATCTGGATCGCGAAATTCGATCAAGCGCGTGTCTACGCGACTTTGCAATAAAAATTGCGCGTACTGGTCTCTATCGTCTTGATCCATGCCTCCACCAGCGTGCCGTGCTCGCTGGTAGCGCTGATACAGCTCAAAATGTTCTTGTACAAAGCTGAGTGGTGCGACGCTTACCTGCAAATTGTTGTGTTGAACTAAAGCACGCCTGTGGCTGCGCTTAGGTGAAAATTTTTCTACCTCGGTACGCACCGCAATACAGGCCTGACAATGGTCGCAGTAAGGTCGATAGACGAATTCCCCACTACGACGAAAGCCTTTTTTGATTAATTGTGAATAGTGATCGTTGGTGATCTGATGCGCTGGCGTCGCTACCTGAGAACGCGCTAGTCTGCCATCTAAATAACTACAAGGGTAGGGTGCAGTGGCATAGAACTGTAGGCGGATTAGCTGTTCTTGGTGCGCTTCGTTTGCTTGACTGTCAGCGGCATTTTCGGTACTGATCTCTGTGGTCTTTGTTGGTGTTTGCATAGGCTCTTGTTGCTCGAAATTATTCAAAAACAATCCAATGCTGTATCGGGGTTTGCGTCACCGCCCAATTCACATGTGCCATAAAATCTTTTCTCTTTATTGGCCTCGCACCTAGGGAGGCAAGATGAGCGGTTTCTTGCTGACAGTCTAGCATTTTTACACCCTCATTGCGTAAAAAAAATACTAACTGTGCTAGAGCCATTTTTGAACCGTCGCTTACTTTAGTAAACATAGATTCACCGTAAAACATTTTACCTAGACTAAGACCGTAAGCACCAGCGACCAATTCGCCCTTGAACCAAAGTTCGGAAGAGTGTGCATAGCCAAGTTGGTGCAAGGCGCAATAGCTCGCGATCATCTGCTCGGATATCCAAGTGCCAGCTTGCCCCCGGCGTGGAGCGGCACAGGCACGCATGACTTGTTCAAAATCGGAGTCAAAGCGAAATTCCCATGCTGGGTCTTTTCGTGTTTTGTTGAGGCGTTTTTTAAGACTGTCCGATATTGCAAAATCTTTTGTCATCAGCACCATACGTGGATCAGTGCTCCACCAAAGTATCGGTTGTCCCTCGGAAAACCAGGGAAAGATGCCCTTACTGTAGGCATCTAATAGACGAGCTGGCGACAAGTCTGCGCCAGCAGCTAATAATCCCGGTAATTCGTCTTGTTCGCTGAGTGCTAAATTCAAATCTGGAAAGGGGGTGTCGAATTCTAGCCAAGGGATATTCATTTTTTAGCGGTCAACTTTTGTTAGCTGTCAACGTTTGTGTGATGTCTTGTTCGTGTAATTTAAACTGTGCCTGCTTAAGATCAGCAAAGAAGAAACGTAGTGTGTGTGCGACCGTCGGAAAAGCGATCTCATCCCAAGGAATTTCTTGTTCGCTAAATAGTCTAACCTCAAGACTCTCTACCCCAGCGGCAAAATTCATATCTAACAAACTGGCGCGATAGAATAAATGTACTTGATGAACGTGAGCCACATTTAATATAGAAAATAGATCGTGGAGCGCAATATTAGCACCGGCCTCTTCTATTGTTTCACGCATTGCAGCTTGGCTGGTGGTCTCCTTGTTTTCCATAAAACCTGCCGGTAGGGTCCAATAACCATGTCGTGGCTGTATCGCGCGTCGACATAGCAATACCTTGGCTTCACCTGCAATGTCCCAGATCGGAATAGAGCCAACGACCATTTTCGGATTTTGATAATGAATGACCCCACAAAGCGAACAGACATGACGTGGGTGGATGTCGTCTTCAGGAATTCGTATCTCTATCGGCGCAGCGCATTCAGAACAAAATTTCATATTGTGATTGTGATTTTTCTTAAGAATGAAAGTGTATCACCACAAGATCGACAAAAAATAGAAAACCTTTCAGCGCGGAACGGATTAGGCGAGTAAGCGGTTGAGTGATAACTTTGACGAATTCTATGCACCTTGTTGTTGGGCGATATTCTCTTGACCGGCGAAAATGGAAGAAAATATGCAGGGCAGTTATGCCGTAATTATATAAAGAATTTGCGCAAAGCAGCAAAGTCCTGTATAGTTCTACCTATCAGACGCGGGGTGGAGCAGTCTGGCAGCTCGTCGGGCTCATAACCCGAAGGTCGTAGGTTCAAATCCTGCCCCCGCAACCAGTTCTTATAAAAGCCACGTTTCATCGTGGCTTTTTCTGTAAATGGCAATTTTTTTGATTGATCTTCTTGGTCGCATGGTTTTTGAGCGTTTTCTCGATTACAATCACGATTCTACTTTAATTGATCGACTGCTTAGTCTGAGTGAGTTTTGATTTATTCTCATTTGACTGTGGACTGATCCATCAAGCGTACGCAGGGGCGTGCCGCTTTTATTTTTCAGCTGAGATATTATATCTTGGTTATTTGCTACACAGAAAACACTTCTAAGATCAAAAATTGTTTGATAAAGAGCCTGCATGAATACTGCTGATGCTAAGCGTGTACTCGAAACCGCCTTATTGTGCGCCCATGAGCCATTGACGATTCCTGCGATGAGGAGGTTGTTCGTTGAGGTTGGGGAGTTGGTTGAGTTGAGTGATGTGATCGGTGTAGATACTATTAAGTTGATGTTAGAAGAAGTTCGTCAGGATTGGTCAGACAAAGGGATTATGTTGGTCTCTCTCTCTTCTGGTTGGCGTTTTCAGAGTCGACCCGAAATGCGTGCTTTTATTGATCGCTTAAATCCTGAAAAGCCGCCTAAGTATTCACGCGCCACTCTGGAAACTTTAGCGATTATTGCTTATCGACAGCCAGTGACGCGGGGTGATATCGAAGAGATACGCGGCGTTGCGGTGGCTTCGCAAATGATCAAAACCTTAGAAGATCGCGGTTGGATTGAGAGTGTGGGGCATAGAGAGGTGCCTGGACGCCCGACTTTATTTGCGACAACAAAGCAATTTTTAGCGGATCTTGGTTTGTCAGCATTAAATCAATTGCCGCCTTTGCAGCAGCTTGGGCAAGAACTTGCTCCATCACTTTCAGATGAAAATGCGCCAGAATTGAAATTATTTGATCCCTTGATTAGTGAGGTGCAAGAGCTACCGGATGTGCAGGTAGTTCTCAGCGAGGTAGGTGAAGTAGAAGTTGAAGAATTTGTAGTAACTCATGTAAATGAAAATGAAGCGGCCAGTGATGCGATCTCGGATGACGATGCAATGATGGCTGAACCGAAACACGATGGCAAAGCGGCGGATGAGAGTTCGGTTTCGAATTTGAGTCAAATAGTGCCGCATTCACACTAGAATTAGATAATGAACGATAATAATCCAGACCTAACACCGACCTTAGCTAGCACTCCTGATGAATCTGGTGCTAAGCCTCGTGCTAAACGAGCAGTGCCGCGAACGCCGCGCGTAGAAGGTGCGGAATCTGTGCCGCGTAAGCCGCGTCAGACTAAGGCGGCGGCTACTGAGGACGTTTTGATGGCTGAAGAAAAGCCTTCGACGAACCTTGAGGTTGGTGTTCGCCCGCCACGTGCGCCGCGCCAGGCTCGCGCAACTCGTAAAGTAGATGGTGTTGCGTTGCCAGTGGCTGTGATATCGGAATCGGTAGAGGGTGCAAGTTCTTCGGAGCGTGAACCTAGGGCGCGCCGCCCGCAGACTGGTGATAGGAGTGTCAATCCAAAGGGTGGTCGTAGTTCGGATCGTCAGGCTAAGCCTCGTGATAATGGGCAGCGCAAAGCTGTACACGGAAAAGAGCAAAGGGCAGTTTCGAATAAAGTAGCTAACCCAGACGAGATATTTTCCTTTGTTACCTCGGATGCCTACGATGCTGTGGACGATGCAAAAACGCTGCGCCATGATAAGAATAAAAAACCGCGTCGTGATTTGACGGCTGAAGATGATGCGCCGAAATTACATAAAGTATTGGCGGAAGCTGGTTTGGGGTCGCGTCGTGACATGGAAGAACTTATCATTGCCGGACGTGTTTCCGTTAATGGAGAGCCAGCTCATATAGGCCAGCGCATTCTGGATCAAGATCAAGTGCGTATTAATGGTAAGTTAATTCAAAGAAAAATCAGCAAAAAACCGCCACGCGTTTTAATTTATCATAAGCCAGCCGGCGAAATCGTCAGCAATAGCGATCCCGAGGGACGTCAGTCGGTGTTTGATAGCCTGCCGCAGATGAAGGTGGGTAAATGGTTGGCGGTGGGGCGTTTAGATTACAACACTGAAGGTCTTTTATTATTTACGACTTCAGGTGATTTGGCTAATCGCTTAATGCATCCTCGGTATGGTATAGAGCGTGAATATGCGGTGCGTACTTTGGGTGAGTTGGAAGAAGGTATGCGTCAAAAGTTGTTGGCTGGCGTCGAGTTGGAAGATGGTTTGGCGCAGTTTTCTAAAATTGCTGACGGCGGCGGTGAAGGTGTGAATAAGTGGTATCGCGTAATCATTGGTGAGGGCCGCAATCGCGAGGTGCGTCGTATGTTCGAGGCGGTTGGCTTGACAGTTTCTCGTTTGATTCGCACTCGTTACGGTGTAATGACTTTACCGTCGGGTTTGAAGCGTGGACGCTGGGATGAGTTGGGTGAAGATGCTGTGCGCAGTTTGTTAAAAGTTAGTGGACTAGAAAAGCCAAACGCGGAAAAAGGCGAGCGTTCCCACGATCGCTCTGAGCGTTCAAGTGATAAATACGCCAAGCCTAGCGGTAACCGCATTGAGGGTAAGGCGCCGCGCAATATTAATCCTTTCGATCAAGCGCCAAGGCCATTTGAATCCACAGTTCGCAGCGGTTACTCTAATACGCAAAATGGTAAGCCGGCAGGACGTGGTGTGCGCAGTGCTGCCACTGGTAGTGGCGCAAAAGGTGGTGCGGGTAATAATGCTGGAGCTGCCAAGGGGCGCCCGCGTCAGCCCGATCCTTTGCAAACAGCGTTAGGCTTTCCTGAGCAAAATCGTCGAGGTGGTACAGCGCGCGGTAGTGGTCAGGCAATTGGACAGGGTATCGCGGCGCGTCGTCGTGCTCGCGGAGCATAAAAATAATCGAAATGGTATGGGGCGGGCGATTTTTGCTTGCTTCGGCGTTGCTATAAAGAAAATTTTGATTTTTTTGTTAAATTGCTTAATTTTAATAATGTTTCAGACTGTTGTTCGGCGTTAGTTTTTCACTCGTATTGACAAGACTTTCGATTGCGATTGGGTAATTAATCGTTTATAATCTTGTAGTTAGCAGATATTTCTTTATCATAGCCTCGATGGTGTGATGAGGCGCTAAGAAAGATGGGCTAGTGCCCATTTTTTTTTGCATGAATGATTAACTGCGTTTAGTTATGTTTTTTGGAGAATGGCCTTGCAGTTGTTGGAACTTATAGAAAAAACCGTGCATGGGACGGGCTATGAACTGGTCGATTTTGAACGGGCCGAGCGTGGTCTATTTCGTGTGTATATTGACCGCCTGCCCGAGCATTTGGAGCAGGGGCAAATTACAGTAGAAGACTGCGCGAAAGTGAGTCATCAACTGTCGCATGTATTGACGGTAGAGGAAGTTAACTACGAGCGCTTAGAAATTTCTTCGCCTGGCTTGGATCGTCCGCTCAAGAAGATGGCTGATTTTAGTCGTTTTGTGGGTGAAAAAGCTTCGGTGAAATTGCGCCTCCCTATGCAAGGTACTGGCAATCGCAAGACTTTTGAGGGTGTATTGCATGCGCCTGAAGGTGATACCTTAAAACTCGAATTTGAAGTGAAAGATGGCGCAGCGATGTTGGAGTTTACCCTCGCTGATTTAGATAAGGCACATTTGGTGCCGCAAGTGGATTTTAGGAGTCGCAAAGCATGAGTCGCGAAGTTTTATTATTGGTTGATGTGCTGGCGCGTGAAAAAAACGTCGATGAAGATATCGTATTTGGTGCGCTGGAGCATGCTCTAGCATCAGCAACCAAAAAACGCTATGAAGGCGAAGTTGATATTCGCGTAGAGATCGATAGAGATACGGGCGAATACCGCTCTTTCCGTCGTTGGCACGTGGTCGCCGATGAGGCTGGCTTGCAATTGCCTGATCAAGAAATTTTGCATTTCGAAGCGGTTGAACAATACGCTGATATCGAAGTCGATGAGTACATAGAAGAACCGATTGCTTCAGTTGAGTTGGGTCGCCGTTTTGCTCAGGATACTAAGCAAATCGTTTTGCAGCGCATTCGTGATGCTGAGCGTGAGCAGATTTTGGCTGAATTTTTGGAGCGCGGTGACTCCTTAGTGATGGGTACCATCAAACGTATCGAGCGCGGTGAAGCGGTAGTGGAATCAGGTCGCATAGAAGCACGTTTGCCACGTGATCAAATGATTCCAAAAGAGAATTTGCGGGTGGGCGATAGAGTTCGTGCCTACATCCTGCGTATTGACCGTAATGCTCGTGGTCCACAAGTGATTTTGTCGCGCACTGCTCCTGAGTTCATCATGAAGTTGTTTGAATTGGAAGTGCCAGAAATCGAACAGGGTTCTTTGATTATTAAGTCTGCTGCGCGTGATCCTGGCGTGCGCGCTAAGATAGCAGTGCACACAGACGATAAGCGCATTGACCCGATTGGCACTTGTGTCGGTATGCGAGGTTCGCGTGTGCAAGCGGTCACTGGTGAGTTGGGTGGCGAGCGAGTTGATATTGTTTTGTGGTCAGAAGATCCAGCGCAATTCGTGATCGGCGCTTTGGCGCCAGCGAATGTTTCTTCTATCATGGTGGATGAAGAAAAGCACGGTATGGACGTGGTGGTGGACGATGAAAATCTCGCCATTGCCATTGGTCGTAGCGGGCAAAACGTACGCCTAGCGGCAGAATTAACCGGCTGGCAAATTAATATTATGACCGCCGAACAATCGGCCGATAAAGCAGAGCAAGAGACGGCTGGTATTCGTGCCTTGTTCATGGAAAAACTCGACGTAGATCAAGAAGTCGCTGACATTTTGGTGGACGAGGGTTTCTCTAGTTTGGAAGAAATCGCCTATGTGCCGATTAGTGAAATGCTAGAGATCGATGCATTGGATGAAGATACAGTAAATGAGTTGCGTAATCGTGCCCGTGATGCTCTTTTGACCGAAGCAATTGCTTCCGAAGAAGGCGTTGAAGGTGTCGATGATGCGCTGATTAACTTGGAAGGCATGAGTCGTGCAACGGCTGGCAAATTAGGTTTGGCAGGGATAAGAACTGTCGCCGCGTTTGGTGGTTTGGCTTACGATGAATTTGGCGCTATTTTGGCGCTGCCTACAGAACGTGCACGTCAACTAATTGACAGTGCATTTGATGATGTGACTGATGATGAAATGAAACTCATCGACGCTAAATATGATGAACATGCAAAAACCTTATTGGCACTTGCATGGAAACTCGCTGAAGTAGCATGAGCAGCATAAGCAGCAGAATAAATCACGAGTTTTTAAAATAATGTAGTTTTAGCGTAAATCATGCGCAAACAGAAAAAGAGGACTGAATGGCGAGTAATAATGTAGCTCAATTTGCCACCGAGCTGAAAATGTCAGCGGATGTGTTGCTCACGCAATTGCAAACTGCGGGCGTGAGTAAAGTATCTGCAACCGATATTTTATCGAAAGAAGATAAGGATAAATTATTGGAACATTTGCGCCTTTCGCATGGCGTAGCTCCTGATGCTGAAAAAATGAAAATCACGATCGTTCGCAAAGAATCGTCTGAAATTAAACAGGCCGATGCGCATGGGAAGTCACGCACGATACAAGTGCAGGTGAAGAAAACCCGCACCTTTGTAAAGCGCGACGAGAGCGCCCCCGAAGCTGCCGCACAAGTTTCTAAGCCGTCGCCAGTAGTCGATGTTGCAGAGTTGGCGCGACGTGAAGTTGAGGCGGCCGCAGAGGCAGAATTGGTGGCTCGCCAAGAAGCAGAACTCAAAGAAAAGCAAGATTATCTCGCCAAGCTCGAGGCGGAAAAAGAAGCGGAAGCCAAAGCCGTGCAGGAGTTAGCTGCCGCAGCCGCAGCCGCAAAAGCAAAAGCTAAGGCGGAAGCGGATAAGCTAAAGCAGGCAGAAGCCAGTCGCAATAAGATGGCTAAAGCGGCTGTTGCTGCGGTCAATGCACCTGTTGTTGAAGTGGTGGTCACGCCAACACCGGCAGAGCTTGAAGCTAAACGCGTTGCCGCTGATGAAGCGAAAAAAGCGGCTGCTGTATTGGCTAAAGAAGCGGCTAAAGAAGCCGCTGTTCGTGTTGCTTCCTCAGACGCTGCGCGTAAAAAAGTGGCCGACGAAGTGGCGCAGATCAAAGAAATGATGTTGGCAGCACGCCGTCCAAAAGTGGTTGAGCCAGTTGAGGCGGTTGAGCCAGCCGCAACCGTCGCTAAGGTGGCAAGCAAGGTGGCTGAAGGTACTTTGCATAAGCCAACGGA
>JAIELM010000083.1 GCA_019752975.1 Undibacterium sp.
ATCGCTTCATCAAACTTATCGCCACCAACGCGTACCGAGCCTTTGTAGACCATACCGCCGAGAGAAATCACGCCCACCTCAGTTGTACCGCCACCGATATCGATCAACACCACACCCAATTCTTTTTCATCGTCACTGTGCCAACCCATGCTGTCGTTTTGATCGCGATATTGATTGAGTAAGACGCTATTAAATTGTTTGCTGCAGACCTGTTCCACTGCATGTTTGATCGCGAGCAAGGTTTCGCTCCATGCTAGTGGGATGAGCACTAGACCAGAATATGTATAGCGTGCATCCGGGTCGCCATACCATGCGGTGAGTCTAGGTTGTGGACGGGACAGTCCCGCAATGTTGATGGCTTGATGTTGCCAAGGCGTTTCATTCAACAATTGTTGAAAAAGCTGATCGGCATCGTTGCCGCTATAGAATGCTGGGAACAAGCTAAGCTTGGCATCGAGCAAGTTGATTTCAGTATCGATGGCGGTGTTGTCAAATAGTGCTAATTGGGATAATGGGGACAATGAGGAACCTTTATTTCACTTGCAGCTTATGCCGCTCATATTCGATATTGAGTATGGTTCTTTGAATGGCGATACCCATCACATGGGGTAAATTGACAAAGCTAAAGCCGATTTGAAACTTCCCCGAACGATGTTTGTCAATTTGCGTAATATGCCTGACGATAGCTGCACAGTGTATATGGTTATTTCTTACCAAAGATATCCACACTTGACTTAATTGATCACCCAATTTTAAAGGCGGAGCACCATCGATTACTACCGCAAATCCATCCGCACTGAGATCGTGAATTACCCAACTGCCTAGCATTTGTCCGTCTAGATCAATCAACTTTGCCTTGCAGGTGGTCGCTAAGGGTAACTTACTGCGATAGCTATCGCGTCTTTGCATACGCACGATTTTTTCGGGAAGCGCTACCCAAAAAGCTTCTTTATCGCCCCACATAAATCGTTCAGGTGCAAGTCCAGTAAATTGCACCCGGATACCATCAGGAAATGCTAGAAAAGTGCATTGAGTTGATTTACTCAATTGTAGATTTGCGCGTTCGTCGCCACCTAGATCAAAAACTAGGCCATCGATTTGCGCTGCCAGCAGAATAGTAAGTATAAAATGCTGCCCGCCATTAAAATACACAGTAACACCTTCGTGTCTGTGAACCAAATCGTTGAGGGCGCTGAGGATTTCTCTTTGTCCAAGAAGAAAATATTTGTTCTCTATTTCTTCGTTACTTAACGAGGCAGACATGGGACTCCTCTGGTGGACTTGGACGCAGTGACCGGCATTGGATAATTATTGTAAGAGTTGAATAAAATGTTCTGCACTACGTATAACCGTTTTGGATTCATTGCCAAATAGGGTGCGTGTCTCTTGCACCACAAAATCATTAATCCCCTTGGTGCAATACAAAACTCCTTCAAAGTTGGTACCCAGATAGGTGAACGGAATCAGTTTGGTTTTCACTGGAATATCGCTGGCTAACAGCACCCTAAGCTTGCGTTCCACATCGTATAAACTATCCGACTCAATTTTCACGACGCCGCCTTTGGGGTTAGGGAAACTAGTGCTAAATTGCGGATATTGTCCCATCGGGTTTTTAAAAGAAATCTTTACCCCCAGCCTCAGGAATTTGCTGACTGCAAAAAAATCGTCTTCAGTAAACATTTGACTTCTCCGGTAAACTCTCGTGTGCGTGCTGATGCTCGTAATGAACCAGCCACAAAGAGGCATACTATTGATATGCGAGTAGGCATCTGTTGCAGCTTATCAGAAAGTTTCTTTTAACCCAATTATAATTGTTGTTTTAGGGATAGAATGAAGCTACATTTTGTTGTTAAACTCTATTTTAGTTGAATCCTGAGGTAAAGCGAGAACTTCAATGCTGGTACTTGCCTCTGCTTTACTATTTCACTTGGTGGGACTTACCGTAGTTCTACTATTGACCGCATAATTTTTCTTGATCAAAAATGAATCAACGCGAATCTGAATTTGAATTTATTAAGGGACTAAGCGTCGAGCTTTCGTCTCGAAACTTAGTGTTTCCTACTTCACTTAAAACCACCATGAAGATACGGCACGCCTTGGACGAGCCGACCATCACCATCGATCAAGTGGCACGCATTATCAGTGCCGAACCGGTTTTATCGGCGCAAGTCTTGATGCTGTCAAACACCCCCATGTTTAATCGCAGCGATAAGAAAATTGATGAATTAAAGATCGCGGTGAAGTTGCTGGGTTTTGCGGTGGTAAGAAATGTCGCGATTTCAGTCGGCATGAAGCAACTCAAAGATCAGCAAGCCAATACCGGAAAATCCGATCAAATGGAAGGCTTATGGACACGCAGTATGCGGGTAGCCGCGTTGTCTTTTGTAGTCGCTAAACGCTGTACTAAGCTTAGTCCAGATAAAGCCATGGTGGCCGGTTTGTTGCACGATATCGGTAAATTTTACATACTCAGTAGAGCTTACCAGTATCAAGGTTTGTTTAGCTCCGAGCTCGCATTGTGGGACTTGATTGATCAATGGCATGTCGACATTGGTGCGGCGATACTCGCTAGCTGGGAAGTATCGACCGATATTCAAACCGCAGTGATGGAGAGAAATCGTCCCGATCTACCTCGAACGGAAAGACCAACATTGACCGATGTGGTGGCTGCTGCGGATTTCTTGGATGTTAACTTTGTGAAGAAAGGCGAGGCCGAATTTGATTGGGAGAGTATTCCCAACTCCTTAAGAAATCTTCATCTAGATAAGGAAAAGACTGAAACTATGATGCAAGAAACAAGACAGGAGATCGCTCATATTTTACGTGTTATCGCTTAACGGTTTATCAATCTGAGCATAGAATGTAGGGTAGCGTTGCTTGTTCTTGCCCTACTCAAGTATGCTCCAAGGAAGGTCTTTTGCTGCATTTCTATACCTATGCTTTTAAGTTCCCCATCATTGAACTAATATTTAATCAATGACTCTAAATATTTTTGAAAGGAATTAATATGAAAAAAATCATGATAGCTTTAGCTCTTAGTGCAGGTCTAAGTCAAATTGCGATGGCCGATGACGCTTTGAAAGCGGCGATTTCCAATACTGCCCGTACCACTGCGAATGTGGCACGTGATGGAGCACGACATCCTTACGATACCTTGAAGTTTTTTGGCGTCCATCCTAAGGCTACCGTGGTTGAGCTCGCGCCTGGTGGTGGTTGGTATACAGAGATTTTAGCGCCTTACTTACGTGCAGAAGGCCATCTTGTTTTAGCTGGCGTCGGTGCCGGTCTTAAAACTAAATTGAGCGCAAATCCAGCCATGTACGACAAAGCGCAGGTGGCTGATTTTGCAGTGAGTAAGCCTTTGAATTATGCGGCAAAAAACAGCGTCGATATTGTACTGACTTTTCGCAATGTGCATAACTGGGTAGATACCAGTCAACAGGCCACCAAAGCGGTATTTCAAAGCGCTTACGATGTGCTTAAGCCCGGGGGCGTCTTTGGTGTAGTTGAGCATCGCTTGCCCAGCGGCCTTACCCAAGATGAAAAAGCTAAAACAGGTTACGTGCATGAAGCCTATGTGATTCAATTGGCGCAGAGCGTGGGTTTTAAATTGGCCGAAAAGTCTGAAATCAATGCTAACCCAAAAGATAATGCAGATCATGAAAACGGCGTTTGGGCTTTGCCGCCAGTCTTGGCAAATAAAGACAAGGATAAGGAAAAATATCAAGCAATAGGTGAAAGCGATAGAATGACGCTTAAATTCGTCAAGGAATAATCCTATGCAGATGCGTCAAGTTTTTGGAGCGACAAGAAAGTGGTTCTTCACATTACTTGGCGCATCGCTGCTGCTTGGGAGTGGTCAGGCTATGTCACAAACCATGTATAAATGCGGCAGCAATTATCAGGATAAACCTTGTGCCAATGGTCAACAGGGTACGGTCATAGGAACCCAAAAAAGTAGCGCGCCGTCTAGTTCCGAAGAGACCAAAACGGCGTTAGATGCACGTTGTAAACGACGCGGCGAAGCGGCAAAAAAAATTATCTGGATGCGTGAGGGCGGCGCTCAAAAAAACGATTTATTAGCCAAGGCAGAGAGTGAAGAACAAGAACGTATTATCATTGACGTGTATGCAGTACGAGGCAATGCCAATGATGTGCGCAGCAACATAGAAAAAGCTTGCATGCGTGAATATGGCACTGCTGATGCAGCAATCCTTAACGTTGCCCGTGATTTATTACAAAAAAATGCAACAGAAAAATCTGAGACCAGCAAGAAAGAAGCTGTTCCCGAATCAGATATTCCAGCCACTAAAAAGAAGCTTGCCTGCCCCAACCTCAAGCTGCAAATGGACATTATTAACAACCAACTCAAAGCAGGCGGGGACGCGGCAAGCATGCAGCAGTTTAAGCAACAAAAACGTGAGTTGGAAAGCGATATGGCGTCGACTAGCTGTCGTTGATTTCAGACAGTGGCCAGCGTGGTTTGACATTAAAACTGTAATCATAGGTCGCGAGACTAGGATTTTTCTGTAGGCGCATGGCGCCAGCAAAAGCAATCATCGCACCGTTGTCAGTACAAAATTCCAATTCTGGGTAATACACTTTAAAGCGTTTTTTAACACCTGCGCCATTGAGAGCAGTGCGCAGTTGTTGATTGGCGCCGACACCGCCAGCGATGACTAATCGCTTTAATCCACTTTGTTTTAATGCGGTTAAACATTTGGCGACTAAGACATCAATGATGGCGTCGACAAAGCCGCGTGCGACATTGGCTTTGTCGCTATCGCTGAGTGCTTCGGGATATTTTTTGACGGCAGTGAGTACCGCTGTTTTCAAGCCGGAGAAGCTAAAATTCAAATCCTTAGAGTGCAACATGGGTCGGGGAAACTGGTGAATACTCGCGTCTCCCGTCACAGCTAGGCGGGAAATGGCCGGGCCGCCTGGATAATCTAATCCTAATAGTTTAGCTGATTTATCAAAGGCTTCGCCCGCTGCATCGTCTACCGTTTCTCCTAGCAATTGATACTCTGCAATACCATCGACCCGCATTAACTGGGTGTGACCGCCTGACACCAATAATGCGATAAAAGGAAAATCCGGTGGCTCGCTGGCGAGCAAGGGTGAGAGTAAATGGCCTTCTAAATGATGGATACCTATGACGGGCTTGCCTAGTGCCAGGGCTAAACCACAAGCGACCGAAGAACCCACTAATAGCGCGCCAGCCAAGCCCGGGCCTTGGGTATAGGCGATGGCATCGATTTGTTCTTTGCTGATTTGTGCTTGCTCTAGTGTTTGACGTAATAATGGCAGGGCGCGTCTGACATGGTCACGTGAGGCTAGCTCGGGCACGACGCCGCCATATTCTTGATGCATGGCGATTTGTGAATGCAATGCGTGAGCCAGCAATCCGTGTTGGGTGTCGTACAAAGCTACGCCGGTTTCATCGCAGGAAGATTCAATGCCTAAAACTATCATAAGAATTCTTGCTGCCTGTGTGATCGAAAGCAGGGATTATATGTTGAACCCAGATTTTCCACTAGGCGCACCTGCGGTGCTATTTGTGCGCTGACGGCGCATTTTCGGCCATTTTTGTTGCTCTTAGTTGCCAATAGCTCGCTATTGGCGCCTCATTCGCAGCAAAACTGCCTCGAAAAGTGCATCCGTCATCATCAAAAATCCTAATGGAAAATCTCGGTTAAAACAAGAATTATTGCTATTGGGAAGGAAGGTCAAAAACATCCTCTGCACCAAAGATGTTGCTTGTTTAAGCCAATTTCAAGCATGAAAGCAAGTAAAACCTGACTTCGCCAGCATAGTCGTTGTATGGCTTCATTTTTTTATTGGTAAATTTTGCCTAAAAGCAGGCATTTCCCCCCGTTCGACAGACGATCAGCTAAAATAAAATACATTCAAAAAAAGGAGTGCCGCTATGTTTTTAGATCACGCCAAAATTTCCGCCACTCATAGTGAGACCGAACCGGATCGCTTAGAGCGCTTATATCGCGTCTATGGTTATGCCATGGCTTTAGCCGATAGCGATGGCAATACTGAATGTATTACTAAGCTTGCCAAGATACATGACCATAAAGGGACGTTAATGGTGATTTGGCATAGTCCACCGAATGCCTTAGAACGTATTTATTTCCAAAAGGCGTGGCATAGCCGTGTTGGCGATGAATCGAATCATGTGGAACATGCGTTGATGTTGCATGACACTAAGGGCGATGTGGTTGAGGGTGCGGCGGCATGATTTTGAAAACCGAGAGTGAGCAACTTAAGTAACTAAGTAAGCACACTCTCTAAGTAAGCACACTCGGTAAAAGCAGATTTAGTTCAGTTCTTGCAGCAAAGCAGACAAGCCTGCCCAAAAAATTTCGATGCCGATACAAAGTAAGATGAATGCCGATAAACGCATCAGTACCGTAGCGCCGACTTCCCCTAATAAATTTTCCAAATTGCGCGCAAAACGATAGGACAGAAAGATCGCCACAGAAGTGATAAACACGCCCAAGGCCGCAGCGAAGGCGATGATCAACCAATCTACAGGCTTATTGGGTAGTTGCGCACCTAGTGTGATCGAGGTGGCAATCGCGCCTGGTCCCACCGTTAGTGGAAAGCTAAACGGGAAAAAACTATGCTTACGTAATTCCTCCTTGGTCCAATTGCCTGCCGATTCTGCGACGGTAGTTCTTAGTTTATCCTGCCCTTGATCATTGAGGAGTTTCCAACCTGCCATGGCGACTACGATGCCGCCCGCGACTCGTACGATGGGCAGTGAAATGCCAAAAAAATCTAATACATAAGAACCGACAAACACAGCACCCATTAATAAGAAAAAGCAGTTAAAGGCGATCCGTTTGGCTAGTCGATTGGCCATCACTGGTTCCATAGGGCCAGTCATAGACAGAAAAATCGGTGCTACCGCGATGGGGTTGAGTATAGGTAGTAGTGTCACTGGAACCACTACTAGTGCTTTGATAAAGACGGAAAGAGCGATGCTCATAGTGCCTCCAATGACCTAAGGTGATTGCCTATTCTACCGTAAGCTGAGGCACTATTATTTTTAATTTTCCGAGTGTAAAACGCTAGGGTCTAGCATGGCATCATCACCACGTAATACGGCTAAAGCTTGTTCCATGTAGGTGGAGGCGAACCGCTGACCGTTCTTTGATTCTCTTAGTGCGATATACCATTGTCCTACTATCGCCATGAGTTGTGGAGCGTCTTTCGATTTTTCTATACGTCGAATTAAATCAGCCGACAAAAGTCCTAGATAGGTTTGTGCTGTCGTGGTCATGAAATCTTTGACTTCGCGAAGTTTTTTTGTGTCGGTTAAAAATGCTGCTTGTGCTCGCGTTTGGGTGTTTTCAGTTGCGGATAATGTAGACGAACGGAGCAAAACGGACGCTTGAGTGACGGTGCTGGTGGCGATAATAGATTCGTTCGCCGACTTGATCGTGTTCCCCATAGATGGTTCTTCAAGCATGATGCTGTTAGGCGATATTTCGATTAATTCTTGCTCGGCCAAAAAATGTACGATACTCCCCAATTCTTCTTTAGGGATGGGTGAAATCAGATGGTCTAGACGCTTGATCCCATTTAACATGATCAGCACGCCCCTTTGCCGCGCGTTCAGACCGACTCGCCTTTGCGTAATTTCTTCTCGGCCTTTAGATGTTTTGGAAAAAATTGTCGACCAGCAAAAAATAGATGAGAATTCGACTGTGGAAGTCGGTGCTGTCGCTTGCATGCATACTCCAAAAAAAGTTATTTTGGATATTGTATTGTTGCAATGTGACGGCTTGATGGCAACCTGTTTCGCATCGTGCAAAGCGCTCTAGTATTGGGTATCTTGGATTAGCCTAGAGCGTTCGCTATACACACTGGCTTCGCCCGCCGGGCGTGTTTTAAAACGACGGTGAGTCCAAAAATATTCGGCGGGCATTTTGCCTATTTCTATCTCTATGTAGGCATTCATGTGACGTGTGGCTTGTACTAAATCGGCTTCAGGATAGTTTTCCCAAGGAGCGTCGAATTTCACATTCCAGCCTTGGTAATTGGGCCGTATACTGGCAATCACCGGAATCACCTTGGCGTTGGTGGCAGCAGCGATACGCGGTAGGGCGGTTAGTGTGGCTGCTGGAATGCCAAAGAAGGGGATGAACTCTGCGTCTTTAGAGCCGAAGTCCATATCCGGAAGCATGAAAAAAGGCAGCTTATCTTTCATCGCTCGCAAGATAGGCTTGACCCCATCGGCACGAGAAAATAGCTGTACTGGGCGAAACCGTGAACGCCCTTGGCGCAGTGCTTTGTCGAACACCTTATTTCTTTGCGTAGTGTAGATTGAGCACAGTGAAGACTCCAACATCACGGCTACCCCTGCGACATCTAAGCTGACGAAGTGTGGGCACATAAAGATGCAAGGCGTGCTGACCATCTGGTTCATAGGAATGGTATATTCGATGTGTATGAGTCTGCGCAAGCGAGCCTCAGACGCCCACCATAACACGCCACGTTCGATCACGCTACGAACATATACTTGAAAATGGCGCCGTGCGATTTGATGATGTTCTTCATTGGATAAAGCCGGAAAGCAGAGGCGTAAATTTGTCAGGCAAATATGTCTACGACGTTTTAAAAAACGAAAAAGTAGACTGCCCATACCTTCGCCTAAACGCCCTAAAATCGGTAGTGGTAACCAATGCAGTAGCCAGACTAAAAAAAGAGCCGCTCTCATTGCACATCCTGATCTGGTGTTGACTGAGGTGCGGCTACGCCGTCGGGAATTTTATAACGGTTATAACTCCAAAAATATTGCGCAGCTTGGCTTGCAATGAGCTGTTCCATGGCTTGATTAATGAGGCTCGCTTGTTGAGAAGGCGTGCCTATGAGTGCTTGATTAAATTCAGTAAAATGAACCACAAAGCCCGCGCCAAAAGCTAGGCGTTCGGCAAAGGCGAGAACAATAGGTGCGCCGCTCATGTTTTGCAGTTTTGCCGAGAGTGTCATGGTGTAGGCAGGTTTGCCAAAAAAATTGGCCCACACACCTTCACCTTGTTGTGGCACTTGGTCGGGCAGTAGGCCTATGGTTTCGCCGCGCTTGAGTGCTTTGGCGAGTATGCGTACTCCTGCAAGATTGGCCGGCGCAAGCTTAATTCCCTTGAGTGTGCGGGCACCTTCTAAGAGCGGTTTGAGCGCCGATTTGTGTGGCGGGCGGTATAGGCAGGTAATCGAGGTGCGAGCAGCGACTGCCTGACCTACCAATTCAAAACAACCCAAATGAGGGGTTAAAAAAATAAGGCCTTTGCCTAGTTCTAGGGCATTTTGTACGACTTCCCAGTTCTCCACTTTGACATTGCGCATCAAGCGTTCGTCGCTGGCGCACCAGACAAAGGGCAATTCCATGATGTTCTTACCTGCCTCGCGAATCGCACTGCCTAATTGATCGTGAAAACCCGCCGCTGTGATATTGAGGCGTAGCCGGCGACGATAACTAGCGGATACCGCATACACAAAGTAGCCTAGCAGATTGCCAAGATTATGTAAGACAGGAAGAGGGAAAATCGATAGGAAACGAAACAGGCGAATAAGCATGGGTGTGAGTGTGCCGAATATCCTTGTTTTATGAAAATGCAATAAAATTCTAAGGCGAATCGACAGATTTGGTATAAGAGGCGTAAAATAGCACAGATTGGCGCTACGAAGAAGTCCTAAGCAAGTAGCTACAGCCCCCGCCGAGTTAAATAGACAACTTGCGAAGCGGGTAATAAATTTCGCTAAAGCGTCGCAGGAACCTTTGAAACACTGCGGCAGTATTTTTTTAACGCCCATCTTTTATAGGAGTCTGCGATGGCTAATGATTTTCTTTTTACCTCAGAATCTGTCTCTGAAGGTCACCCCGATAAAGTTGCGGATCAAATCTCTGATGCGATTCTCGATGCTATTTACGAACAAGACCCACGTTCTCGCGTCGCCGCCGAAACCTTAGTCAATACTGGCTTAGTCGTTTTAGCGGGCGAGATCACCACTAACGCCCATGTGGATTATATTCAGGTGGCGCGTGACACCATCAAACGCATAGGCTATGACAATACTGAATTTGGTATTGACTATAAAGGATGTGCGGTCTTGGTCGCTTACGATAAGCAATCCAATGATATCGCGCAAGGCGTGGATCATGCTTCGGACGACCACTTAAATACAGGCGCGGGCGATCAAGGTCTGATGTTTGGTTATGCTTGCGATGAAACGCCAGAATTTATGCCAGCACCGATTTATTACGCTCACCGTTTAGTCGAGCGCCAAGCGCAATTGCGCAAAGATGGTCGCCTGCCTTTCCTACGTCCCGATGCCAAGAGCCAAGTCACAATGCGCTATGTCGATGGCAAGCCGCATAGTATAGACACGGTGGTACTCTCGACTCAGCATAGCCCTGAACAAAGCGATGGACAAAAGATGAAGCCGTCTTTTATCGAAGCAGTGATAGAAGAAATCATTCGCCCAGTGTTGCCAGTGGAATGGTTGAAAGAGACAAAGTTTTTAATTAATCCGACCGGACGTTTTGTTATCGGTGGTCCGCAAGGCGATTGCGGTCTGACTGGGCGTAAGATTATTGTGGATACTTATGGCGGTGCCTGCCCTCATGGTGGTGGTGCTTTTTCTGGTAAAGATCCTACTAAGGTAGATCGCTCAGCTGCCTATGCCGCACGCTACGTAGCCAAAAACATCGTTGCTGCTGGCCTCGCCAAACAATGTCAAATTCAAGTTGCTTACGCCATTGGTGTCGCACGTCCTATGAATATTACGGTATACACGGAAGGTACAGGCGTGATATCCGATGAGAAAATCGCTGCCTTGGTCAACGAACATTTTGATCTGCGTCCACGCGGCATCATACAAATGTTAGATTTACTGCGCCCGATTTATGCCAAGACGGCGGCCTATGGCCATTTTGGTCGTGAAGAACCCGAATTTACTTGGGAGCGCACGGACAAGGCGGCGCTTTTACGGGCTGCTGCCGGATTGTAAGTTTGGATAGGTCGGTATGTTCAGATTTCGTGATTCATCAGCCACCACCAGCAATATAAAAAAACCAGAGCCACGAGACGAAGAGGCGCAGAGAAAAAACGGAGAAAAACAAAATTTTTCTCCGCTTCCTCTGAGGTTCGTGGTTTGACTTTTTTTCATGCTTGGCTGAATAATGACGATAGTGGCGATAATGACGAGTTAATGGTGAGCCGGGGATGGCACAAGGATGAAATTTTGTTTCGTGGTTTATTGTTGGGACGGGATTTTATGCCGCGTGTTGGCTGCTACGACGGCACTGATAGTCGGTAGCGCTGCACAGTTGAGTTATGCGACCAGCTTCATCGACGGTTCTGCAATGGGTCGCGAGGCAAGTCCAGAGCCCATTACTGCTTCGACACAAAGCAAGCGTTTGGGTGAGTGGTGTAAGCAAATTACGCCGCGCCTACCTAAAATCACTTATGCCGAATGTAGGAATAGTCGACTGATACCTAGTGGCGCTAATTCCCTCAATGCGATCCCGCTCATGAGTCGTGATTTTCATGCTGATGGGCGGCGCAAACCGGCATTGCGTATTTTGCTTATCGGCGGTATTCATGGTGACGAACAAACCGCCTCGGCCATCGTGTTTAAATGGCTGGAGTTAATGCATAAAAGCGCAGCGCAAGAATTTGATTGGAAGGTCGCGCCCTTAATCAATCCTGATGGCCTGCTCGCTAAAAAACCTAAACGAGTTAACGCCAATGGGATTGATCTCAACCGTAATTTTCCCACCCCGAATTGGGAAGCGGAAGCTCCCCAATATTGGGAAAAAAAGACCAAGAGCGATCCGCGTCGTTTCCCTGGTAAGCAGCCAATCTCCGAGCCAGAAAGTCGTTGGGTATTTGAGACCATTAAGAGCTACCAACCGCATGTGATTATCTCGGTGCATGCGCCTTTTGGGGTCTTGGATTTAGACGGTCCCGCTAAGCCACCCAAGCGTTTTGGTCGCTTGTTGTTTAATCGTGTTGGCGTGTATCCCGGATCACTGGGTAATTACAGCGGCATGCACCAAGCGATCCCTGTGCTCACTATCGAATTACCAAACGCCTTAAAAATGCCGGTCGATGCTGAGGTTGTCAGAATATGGCAGGATATGCAGACTTGGATTAGAAATAATTTGCCCGTTAAAAAAGCTAGTAAGCAGAATATTTCCTGAAGACCTAATTTTCTACCGCAATAGTACGTAGGCCCACTCTACTGAAAGGATATAACAAAAATGAAGACACGATTTTCGACGGCTTTTCCCACTGTTTTTCAAATAATTAGTGCAAGTATCTTGCTCTCTGGCGGCATCACTTGTGCTACTAGTAGCTTGGCGCAAACCAATGTGATGCCCGCCGCCGCTGCACCTAGTATTTCCACAGCCTCAGTGGAAGATAAGTACTTGTGGCTAGAAGATGTCGGTGGAGAAAAAGCACTCAATTGGGTCAAAGCGCACAATCAAGAGACCAGAGCGAAGTTGGACAATGATGCAGGGTTTTTGAAACTACGCGGTGATTTACAAGTCATACTCGATTCTAAAGACCGTATACCCCACATACAAAAAATCGGCAATGCGGTGTATAACTTTTGGACTGATGGTGAGCATCCGCGTGGCCTTTGGCGTAAAACCAGTTTAGCTGATTATCGAAGCGCGCAACCCAAATGGGAAGTGGTGTTAGACATCGATGCGATTGCTAAAGCAGAAAATGAAAATTGGGTCTACAAAGGCAGCAATTGCCGCGAACCAGAAAATGATCGATGCTTGATAGAACTTTCACGCGGTGGCGCTGACGCAGTGATTGTGCGCGAATTTGATTTGCCGTCTAAAACTTTTGTGAGAGGCGGCTTTACACTGCCAGAATCTAAAATGAGTGTGGCATGGCGCGACAAAAATACGCTGTTCGTCGCCACTGATTTTGGTGCAGATAGTATGACCGATTCTGGTTATCCACGGATCGTTAAGGAATGGAAGCGCGGTACCGAAATTAGCGCTGCGCGAACAATTTTTGAGGGGCAAAAAACCGATATCAGCGTTTCTGCTTATAGCCAACATCTGGTGAGTAATAAAGTACGTCTGCGTTACGAGATCGTACAAAGAGGGATCACTTTTTACACCTCCGAGCACTTCCTGATTCAAGGAAGTCGCTTGCGCAAACTTGATATCCCTGCGCAAGCTGGCCTGTCGTTTTTTGCCAAGCAATTTATCGTCACCTTAAATGAAGCTTGGAATGTGGGCGGTAAAAATTATGCTTCCGGTAGCGTGTTAGCGATACCATTTGATGCTTTCTTAAAAGGCGATAGACAATTTACGATCTTGTTCGAACCTTCCGCTAGTACCTCTTTTACTAGTGCAGCTTACACCAAGAATTATGTCTTGATTGAGTCGCTAGAGCACGTAAAAAGTCATTTAGTCGAGTGGAAAATTCAGCACGGAAAATGGATTTCCCGTACAGTGAATTTGCCGACTCTAGGTGCGGTCGGTGTAAGCGCTTTGGATGGCGATAAGTCGGATCACTACTTACTTAGCTATTCAGATTATTTAACACCTAGTGTTTTGCAGTTAGCCAAAGCAGGAACGGATCAACGTGAATTACTCAAATCTGCCCCCGCTTTTTTTGACGCTAGCACTTATCAAACAGCGCAAAAATTTGCCACCTCAAAAGACGGTACTAAGGTGCCTTATTTCATAGTGAACAAAAAAGAGATTCAGCTCGACGGTAGTCATCCTACCTTGTTGTACGGTTATGGTGGATTTCAAGTCTCGCTAACACCTAGCTATTCCGGTGGTATCGGCAAGGCATGGTTGGAAAAAGGCGGCGTCTATGTGGTCGCTAATATCCGTGGCGGTGGCGAATACGGTCCAACTTGGCATCAAGCCGCACTTAAAGAAAATCGTCAACGTGCTTATGATGATTTTGCCGCAGTAGCAGAAGACTTAATCGCCAGTAAAATCACCAGTCCAGCCCACCTAGGTGCGATGGGCGGTAGTAACGGCGGTTTGTTGGCGGGTGTCGCCTTAACCCAGCATCCAGAATTGTTTAACGCGGTCGTGAGTCAAGTACCTTTGCTCGATATGCAGCGCTTTAATCACCTCTTAGCTGGTGCTTCATGGATGGGAGAATATGGTAATCCTGATGTACCCGCAGAATGGAATTTTATTCAAAAATATTCGCCTTATCAAAATGTGAAAGCAGAAGTGAAATATCCGAATGTGCTCTTCATTACTTCTACTCGCGACGATAGAGTCCATCCTGGGCATGCTCGTAAAATGGCCGCTAAAATGCTAGAGCAAGGCCACCAAAATGTCTGGTACTATGAAAACACCGAAGGCGGACATGGTGGTGCAGCCAACAATGCACAGCGAGCCGATATGAGTGCAATTACTTATTCATTTTTGTGGAATACCTTGAAATAAATGACGCTGTATCAGCTACTCGGCCAATTCATTCTTCAGCACCGCAGGCAATACGCTGCGGCAGCGCTGATGTTGCTGTTGGTGTCTTTGTTCACCGTCTTGATCCCACGTCAAATTGGTCATATCGTTGATGCGATGGTGGCACACACTTTAGCGGGCGAAACGCTGATGTGGGAATTGGCCAAGGTTTTGGCGATGGGGGTTGCGATCTATTTTTTACGAGTGGGTTGGCGCTTACAATTGTTTGCCGCTTCATACCAATTGGGTGCGCAACTGCGCTTACGCCTATATCAACGTTTAAGTGCTCAAGGGCCGGCTTTTTTTCAAGATCAACGCACCGGTGACCTGATGGCTCTGGGCACCAATGATGCCGACGCAATTGAGTTGGCTTCAGGAGAGGCTGCGCTAGCAGGTTTTGATGGTGCGATGACTTTTGCCTTGGTGATAGGCGTCATGATCCTTGGAGTTGACTGGCGTTTAGCGTTGGCGGCATTGCTCCCTTTCCCCCTGATGGCGTGGGCGTTTAAACGGATTACTCAGCATGTCCATGACGCTTCCAAAGATTCTTTAGAACGCTTTAGTAAGCTCAATGAACAGGTGCAAGAAAGTTTGTCTGGTGTGCGCACTTTACGTGTCTTAGGTCTAGAACAAAGAAGTGCTGCGCAGTTTGCTCAGCTGGCAGAAGATGCGGCGGGGGCGAGTCTTGCAGCACAGCGCTGGGAAGCCGCGTATGAGCCAGCAGTGGGAATGGCATTGACTGCAGCTGGTGCGTTGACCTTAGGGGTTGGTGCTTATTTGGTCTGGCAAGATCAGTTGAGTATAGGCCACTTGACCGCTTTTAGTATGTATTTAGGGCAGTTAATTTGGCCTATGTTTGCTGCTGGTTGGGTATTGTCATTATTAGAGCGTGGCAAAGCCGCTTGGGGACGTTTGCGTCCCGTGTTGGAGGCGCCGCTGGTGATCGCTGATCATGGTAGCATCACGGCAAAACCTTGTGGCGAATTACGTTTTGATGCAGTCAATTTTCGTTATCCAGCGCAAACGCATCTCGCCCTCAAACAGCTCAATTTTTCGCTGGCGAGTGGACAGAGTTTAGGTATCGTTGGTGCTACTGGGACAGGTAAGTCCACCATCCTGCGTTTGATTTTACGTCAATATGAAGCCGAACAAGGTCAGATCACTTGGGGTGGACATAAGCTCATGGATTATCCGCTCTGTTCTTTGCGGGATGCGTTTAATTGGGTAGCGCAAGAACCGTTTTTATTTTCTGCTTCGATCGCTAGTAATATCGCGCTCTCTAATCCTACGGCGAGTCGCGCCGCGATTATGCATGCCGCGAGTTTAGCCGTGATTCACGACGACATCATGCGCTTTCCGCAGGGCTATGACACACCAGTAGGCGAGAAGGGTATTACTTTGTCTGGTGGTCAAAAACAAAGGATAGCGATCGCCCGCGCACTGCTCACCGACTGTAATCTATTATTGTTAGACGATGCTTTATCCGCGGTTGATACCGATACCCAAACGCGAATTTTGAATCATCTAGCTGCATTGCGAAGCGAACAGCCTGAACGTAGCAGTATTATCGTTAGTCATCGTCTAAGCGCGGTAGCCCAGCTGGACCATATCTTGGTATTGCGCGACGGCGCTATTCTTGAACAAGGCAATCACGATAACTTACTTGCGCTAGACGGCTGGTACGCTAGTCAGTGGAAATATCAGCAGTTGGAGGAGAGTTTGGATGAAGCCAGTATCAATCAAGTCGTCCTCTGAAAAACAGCTAGCGATGCAGCTGCTGCTGGAAGCCGCGCGACCAGAAAAACGCCATGTCATTCTCGGTGTCATTTTTCTTTTTATCGCTGCCGGTCTAGAAGCGCTCGGTCCCTTATTGGGTAAGGCTTTGATCGACCACTATTTGCTTCCCCATCATGTTGACCTCGAGATGATGGCATTGTTGTTGACCGCTTTTTTTCTTACCGGATGCGCCGCGACTTGGCTGCGCTATTTACAACTGACGCGTTTGGCTGGCGTCGCGATGCGCTCGGTACGACGATTACGTGAACAAGTGTACGCCCATGTGCTGCGTCTACCCATGGCCTATTTTGATAAGGCGATTACTGGGCAGTTAGTGAGCCGCGTGACCAATGATACTGAGGCCGTTAAAAATCTTTACGTGCAAGTTTTGTTCGTGATGTTAGATAGTTCGATTGTGGTGCTCGGTGCCTTGGTGGCGATGGCTTGGCTAGATAGCCGTTTGATGTTGATCGTTTTAATGCTGATCCCCGCGGTGGTAATTATCGTTTGGTTTTATCAAAAATGGAGCGCGCCAGCAATTGCCAAGGTGCGTCAAATGCGTAGTGATATCAATGCCCAAGTAGCTGAAAGCATACATGGGATGAGTGCGCTGCAAAGCTGCAATGCCGAGCAAGGTTTTGGTGCACGTTTTGCCAATACCAATCAGCAGCATTATTTGGCTCGTTTGCAGGAGCTGCGTGCCAATGCTTGGCTGTTACGTCCTGCCTTAGATTTGCTTAGCAATCTGTTGTTCGTTGGCGTGATCTTCGTTTTTTCGCAGCGGCCTTTTTCTGCTTTGGAGGTTGGTATTTTGTATGCCTTTGTCAGTTACATCGCTAGGGTAGTGGATCCATTAATTCAAATCACTTTACAGTTCGGACAAATCCAACAGGCGGTGGTGTCTGCCGCAAGGGTGAATAATTTATTGCAAGAGTTGCCGGTCACCTCGCAAACCAATGACGCGGAAATTAGCCGTGGTGAACTGAGACTAGAACAAGTGAATTTTGGCTACCATCCTGATCAAGCGGTTTTGCATGGAATTGATTTGCATATTCCGGCAGGGTGTTTCTATGGCATAGTCGGGCATACTGGTAGCGGCAAATCGACTTTATTAAGTTTGCTATTACGTTTTTATACTGCGCAAACTGGCCAACTCACGGTCGACAATATTCCCCTCGCTGAACTGAGTGACCAGCACTTTCGTGCCAGCGTAGGCTTGGTTCCGCAAGAGCCTTTTTTACTCGCCGCCAATGCCAGTGAAAACATCGCCATGGGACGCGATATCAGCGAGCAAGACATCATTAATGCGGCCAAGGCGGCGCACGCCCATGATTTTATTTTGCAATTAGAACAGGGCTATGCCACGCCGCTAGGTGAGGGCGGCGCCAAACTCTCGACCGGACAAAAACAACTCATTGCGATTGCGAGAGCTTTAGCTGGCAAGCCAAAAATTCTATTCCTAGACGAAGCCACATCGCATATCGATAGCCAAACCGAACAGATAGTGCAAATCGCCTTAAATGAACTCCGTGGAAAAGTCACCATCGTCGCCATTGCGCATAGACTCTCCACCATCCGTGATGCAGATCAAATTGTGGTGTTAAATCATGGACGTATCGTGGAACAAGGACAGCATCATGACCTGATGGCGATGCCGCATGGTTTGTATCAGAAATTGTATTTACTGGAGACTTTAGAGGAGTAATTTATCCGGTACAAAATACCTGCCTCAAAGGAGTTTGGTGTAAGTATTCCCGCTCAGGATCTGGCGCTTTATAGCATTTGCCATTGACCTTGGAAATGCTTATACCGCAGTCGACCCGCATCTGATCGAGTAATTTAGGTTTTGGCGGGCTGATGTTTTCGTCTATTTGGTTATAGCTGTATATTTAATTAGTGCATTGAAATATAGCCAGCATCCATGCGGCTTGCAAGAAGAAAAAAACAAGTTGTCTTTTTTTTTGATGTTCGGTTATTTTTGCATGATGAAAATTAAATCATGTTCCCGTGGACATACAGAGCTAGTTCTGTGAATTTTGGCGGCCTAAAATGATGCACGAATACTGTATGTTTATGCAGCTCGAAAAATTTGCTATATAGTGAAGCGAAGGAACCGAGCGCGTCCAACAACGAGTTGTTGAAACGGACTCGGTTCCTTCGCTTCAGTAAAACAGCATAGGATCGGGCAAAGGTTTTTGGAGTTCTTTGGTTTCAATGGTATTGCTGTTACGTGCCGCTCTCTATGCCAAAGAACGTTACGTTAGATTGGGACATCGCAAAAAATGCGATGCCCTCAACTTTAAAGTTAGCACACAATAATCATGACAGCCAATACGCCAGCGCCAATAAAAGAAACGCCCGTTGAGCACCTATTGCGCTCACTTCAAATTACAGCAACATCAAGATTTTTTGCTGCAAAGAGATTTAGGAGTCACGAATCGTGGTCGCTCTGGGCAATTTCCATCGCCTCTCTACTGCTTATTTTCATTCCGCTATTCAAACCATTTGGCCTACAAATCTATCTATCCGATGGCCTAGTGAATGTCGCCCAAGTTTTATCTGCGGCCATTATTTTGGTTTTCTCATTGCTGGTAAATGGCTCAAAGTACGGTGAGCGTGCTGAAATGATGCACAGCTGCGCTCTATCCATAAACTCAATTAGCAGAAGGCTTGAGTACCATATCCACACAAATACTGCAGAGGTGGAGCTTGCTGGCCTGCGAACTGAATACGAAAATTTATTAGAAAAACATGAGAACCACTCAGATCATGATTTTCTGCGCGCTCAGATTCGGAAGTTTTCAAAATACTACAACGTCGACTGGAAAAAGATCGCAAAAGCATACATCTATGATAGCTTTAGCTACTCAGCCTATGTTCTGTTGATACTGGTTCAGGTCGCCTTTATTTGGCTAATGGTTGTCAATCCGAAATTCGATCCAATTCGCAGATTTATTGGTATTGAGCCGTGTGTCGCCAGCCGCGGGGCGCCCAATTGAGCGCTCGCTGTGCTAATCCGGTAGTCGAGTGGGACGACCACAAGCTTCGCTTGTGGTTCCCTACGCTTCGCTTCGGTCACCCCTCACTTTCACGTTTGCCATCATATGTCCCTTTTTAGCCGATTCAAATTATGGCGCAGCGCTCGAAAGCCTCAGCCTCTTGAAAAATGGTTCTTTGTTACATTTGACGAATCTAATGTAAGCATTCGTGCGAATCTGCCAGTCGGTAAGGCTTGGGAGCAGTCGTTTTTGTGGTCAACGATTGAACGAGTTTGCTTCAAGGATGAAGGCCCGTATCAGTCAGACGAAATATATGTGTTCACATCTGAGCGACCTGAATCATTTGTGATCCCCACTGAGGCAAATGGTGGAAGTGAATTCTTCGGTAAGTTGGTTGAACGCGGTCTTTTTCCAGCTGACATTATGGCGAAAGCTATTTCATCCACTGATGGTGGTTTGTATTGTTGGCCTTCGATGGAAAGTAGCCACGCTGATGGCTAACAGGATAATCGATCGGACTGGCCGCGATGCGGCCGTGTTCTTTTTCAATTCATGGGCGGCCATCTGCTCATTTCAGCGCTAGGTGTAAAGCGTTTGAGCATCCTCCACAACTTGAAGCTGCGGTTTTCGCCGCCACGCATCTCTGACCCGGATTTCGGCAGCCTGCTGTTCATCTTCATTCCGAACGCGCCGGAGCGGTCTTACTGGGAGTGCGAATGGAGGTTCCCAAAGACTGGCACTGAAATTT
>JAIELM010000205.1 GCA_019752975.1 Undibacterium sp.
AATTTTAGCCCATTATGAGACATTTGAATTTCATCCTGTGATCGCTAAGCTTCAATCGTTTTGCTCCGAGGATTTGGGCAGCTTCTATCTGGATATTTTGAAAGATAGGCTGTACACCAGCGGAATCAATTCCCGAGCTAGACGCTCTGCGCAAACAGCAATCTGGCATATCACCCAAAGCTTGTTACGCTTAATGGCTCCGGCCTTAAGTTTTACCGCCGAAGAAGCGTGGAAGGATTTTGCCAGCAGTAGCGACTATGCCAACAGTGACGAAACAATTTTTACCCAAACCTATTATGCGTTACCAGAAATAGCACACGGTGCTGAGCTGTTAACAAAATATACCAGCCTACGTGAAATCCGCGCTGAGGTCACTAAGCAATTAGAAGAGATTCGTGTATCAGGCGCAATCGGTTCGTCCTTACAAGCTGAGCTGGTGCTTAAAACCACGCCAGAAAAATTCGAACTTTTAAATAGTTTTGCAGATGATCTGAAATTTGCTTTCATCACCTCAAGCGCCAATGTGGAACAGGTAGCAAGCGCAGCGGAAGAGCAGATTATCGTCACCGCATCGAAGTACCAAAAATGTGAGCGCTGCTGGCATTATCGTGCTGATGTCGGTGGCAATAACGAGCATGCGACTTTGTGTGGACGTTGCGTGAGTAATTTGTTTGGAACAGGAGAAGTGCGTCGCTACGCCTAAAAAATTTCAGGTAATTCAGCGCGCTATGTTAAGCGTCATTCTCGCCCAAAAAAGCGGGAATGACGACTGAAGGCAGGATTCACACAATTGATCACCTCATTTTGATTTTCAAAGACCATGGCCACCAAAAAAACCAACACGTTCTCAAATAAAAACAGCGGTTTGTCCTTAATTCCTTGGTTGGGTATAGTGACGATCATTATCCTGATCGATCAAATCACCAAGATCACCATCAATAGAACTTTCGCTTACGGTGAGAGTTTATCGCTCACTTCTTTCTTCAACCTCACCCTAGCTTACAATCGCGGTGCGGCCTTTAGTTTTCTCGCATCCGAATCAGGTTGGCAGCGTTATGTGTTTACCGCAATCGGTTTATGTGCGGCACTAGTGATCACCTATTTGCTCAAAAAAAATGCCAGCCAACGCTTATTTTGTTGGGCCTTGGCACTCATCATGGGCGGTGCTTTAGGTAATGTTATTGACCGATTATTGTATGGCTATGTGATTGATTTTTTAGACTTTCACTACCAAGACGTGTATCACTTCGCCGCATTTAATGTTGCCGACAGCGCGATTTGTATTGGTGCCGCTTTATTTATTTTGGATGAACTTCGAAGAGTCAAAAAATGAACTCACGTCTATCCGGCAAAAAAATCCTACTAGGGCTCACCGGTGGTATTGCGTGTTACAAAGCCGCTGATCTGTGCCGTTCCTTGGTCAAATTAGGGGCACAGGTTCAAGTAGTGATGACCGCCAACGCAACGCAATTCATCACACCCATGACCATGCAAGCCCTGTCTGGCAATCCTGTTTTCACGGATCAATGGGATGCCCGTGTGTCCAATAATATGGCACACATCAATCTCAGTCGAGATGCTGATGCTATTCTTATCGCACCATGTTCCACCAATTTTATTTCCAAATTATCACACGGCGTTTGTGACGATTTACTCTCCACACTTTGCATTGCACGACCTGCTCATCTCCCTTTAATGATTGCACCCGCGATGAATGTGGAGATGTGGCAGAACGCCGCAACACAAAGAAATATCGCGCAAATCCTACAAGATGGCATATCACTTTTTGGCCCTGGTGCTGGCGAACAAGCTTGCGGCGAAATTGGCATGGGACGCATGTTGGAACCAGTACAAATTTTGGCTGAATTAGAAGCCGCGTTCCAAGCAAAACTGCTCAAAGGAAAACATGTCTTAGTCACTGCGGGTCCAACTTATGAACCTATCGACCCGGTACGCGGCATTACCAATTTATCCTCAGGAAAAATGGGCTATGCCATCGCACTAGCGGCTTGGGAAGCAGGGGCGGAAGTCACCTTAGTGTCCGGACCAACTGCATTAGCCTCTCCCTATGGCACTAAAAGGATCTCAGTACAAACCGCACAGCAAATGCATGATGCAGTGATGATGCAGATCGCACAAAATCCGCAAGATATCTTTATAGCGGTAGCCGCAGTGGCCGATTGGCGCGTCGCCAATACCAGCGAACAAAAAATAAAGAAGACTGCGCAAGATCCAACCCCGCAACTCAGCTTCGTCGAAAACCCCGACATCTTAGCCAGCGTTGCCGCCCTCAAATCTGCACCGTACTGCGTGGGTTTTGCAGCAGAGTCGGAAAATTTATTAGTTCATGGCGCAGCCAAACGCATCAAGAAAAATGTCCCGCTGCTAGTGGGAAATATTGGACATACCACTTTTGGCAAAGACGAAAACGAATTGATTTTATTTGATGACCAAGGCCATCACAGCTTAGCCAAGGCGGACAAACAGAGCTTAGCGAGACTCTTGATAGATGAGATAGCTCAACGTGTGGCGTGTGGGTCCAACGTCTAGGTAATAAATAGCCAGTGGCTCAATCTGCACCCAGAATAACCTTATTTTTGCCGCTATTTTTTGCACGATATAGTGCCGCGTCCGCAAACGCAATTAAATCCTCGGGAACGGTCGTTTGAGTAGAGTCCGAAATTCCTGCCGAGAAAGTGGCGGTGAATTCGGCGTTTTCTGCGTATTGCACAATATTAGCGTAGGCAGCCCGGATCTTATCAAGCACCGCGCCCGCCGTCCCTGCGCTGGTATTGGGAAAAATCACAACAAACTCTTCGCCCCCGTAACGCCCCACCAAATCACTCTTACGTAGACTTTGCTTAAGCAGATGGGACAAGGTGCGAAGTACTTGATCTCCAACGGGATGTCCGTAAGTATCATTGATACGTTTAAAATTATCCAGATCGATCATGGCTAGGGAAAGATCATTATTTTGCCGATTCGCCCCGGACAATTTCGCAATAAGACTCTCCTTAATCGCGCTATGGTTCAGCAGCCCAGTAAGCCCATCACGCATGACTAAAGTTCGCAGAGAGCGATAACGTTCAGCGCGTGTAGAAATCGACGAAATCAGGAGCTCAGGGATGATGGGTTTACTGAGAAAATCGTCAGCGCCGACCTTCACTGCTTCCATCTGCTTATGTAGATCCTGCTCGCTCGATAGAAAGACGATAGGCACATCGAGAAAAGAGCGATCTTGACGTATTACCTTAGACAACTCTATGCCATCACAACTAGGCATATACACATCCATCAAGAGGAGTTCAGGACGAAAATTAACCATCATTTCTAGCAATTCGGTAGGCTCATTCAGTACCTCAACCACCATCCCCTCGCCCTGCAAGATCGCCCGATAATACGAAGTCATCGCCACATCATCATCAACAATCAGTATACGATAACGCTTATCCCGCTGATTGGCGGTAATCGCGTCTATCGTTTCTGTCATAGCGAGAATGTCGATAGGCTTACTGAAAAAAGCACCACCACCTGCCCGCACCGCCTTAATTCGACACTCAAAACTATTGGAACTAGAGACAAAAATAGTGGGAATTTTCAAATCAGAAACGATCTCAAAAACATCCGTAGTGCCGTCGTTTTCGTCGCGCGCTTGACAGCATTCAAAATCAATAACCAGAACATCTGGGGTGCGCAGTGCCAATGCGGAGGAAAAATCTTCTGCGGATAAAAATGTTTTTGTTTCAAAAGAAGATTGCTCTAAGTGCCCCACCAATTCCATCACTTGCTCATTGGTAGCAAACAACAAATAGATAAGCTTTTTTTCCAGCGCTTGCGCCAGCTCAAGTTGTAGGGGATCAAGTGCCAGCTCCACATTATCCAATTTAATATTAAGAGCGGACTGGTCAAGATAGAATTGGACTTGTTGGATAAATTTTTGCTGCTCTTGGGCAGACCAAACTGTCCCAGACAATAGAGGTTTAATTTTTGCTTCTAATTCCTTGGCTTTGGTACCAAGCTCGGGCAAGCCAAAAGTACCCGCCGCACCCGCCATGGTATGTAGCAATCTATGCAATAAAGCGATATGTTCGCGCTGGGTCGAATTGCTTTGAAATTGTTCTAATGCACTCTGAATTTCATTCAATTTCCCCGGTAACCTAGCTACAAAAGTTTCGGACAGGGCGCGCAGCGCAGCATGTAAAGTATCTTCATTATCACTCAAAGAGTCACCTTTTCCCACAAGGACCGAACTTGGTCTGCAAGCATCATAGGATCAAAGGGTTTGGCAATCACACCTATCGCCCCCAAAGATAAATAAAAATCTTGTTCACTCGCCTGTACTTTAGCGGTCATAAAGATCACCGGCGTGTTCGCCGTGGCCGTGAGCTTACGTAGTTCACCTAATGTAGTCGGCCCGTCCATGATGGGCATCATTACGTCGAGTAACAACAAGTCGGGGACAAAACCAGAGTGGATTGCCTCTATGGCTTGTGGTCCAGAACTACAGGTTCTTAAATGAAGACCGCCTACAATTTCAAGGGAAATCTGAGCGACGGCTTGTATATCTAAGTCGTCCTCTACATAAAGAATTTTGCTGAGAGATTTTTCTGTCATAACCGAACCTAGGTGTAATAGACAGGAGCTACACAAATCGCCCTAATAAGTCGGCACAACGACCCTAGTACGGCATTGCGTAGATCCTAAAAAGGTTTTCCCCATTACAAGCATGATAAACATGCCCCAAAACTTGTCAAACAAAATTCAAACTTTTAAGCAATAGAAGCTCGGTATGTGACAAAAAAGTTTAAAACCGACGAATTTCACCCGAAAAAGTGCTGACAAAACATGGGGACCCGCCTATGGAGTAAGCCAAATCAGCTGGTCTCGCGATCTTCCAGAGAGCAAAATCAGCTTGTTTACCTAAAGTCAAACTACCCAAAATGTCCTGCAACCCCAGAGCAAGTGCCGCATGAATGGTTAAACCCTGCAAAGCTTCCTGCGGGGTTAGACGAAACAAGGTGCAAGCCATGTTCATGGTCAATAAAGGCGAGGTCATGGGCGCAGTGCCGGGGTTACAGTCAGTGGCCAACGCGATCGGCACGCCAGCTTCACGCAGCGCATTGATCGGTGGATATTTCGTTTCACGCAAAAAATAAAATGCCCCTGGAAGTAATACCGCCACGGTACCCTGCTGGCGCATGGCGGCAATTCCTTCATCGGACAAGTATTCTAAGTGATCAGCCGAAAGTCCTTGATATTTAGCCGTAAGCGCTGCGCCGCCCTGATCGGAAAGCTGTTCGGCATGCAGTTTTACTGGAAGTCCATATTGCCGAGCTGTTTGAAATACACGCTCTGTTTGTGCAGAAGTAAAACCTATTTTTTCACAGAACACGTCGACTGCATCGGCCAAACCCTCGACCACAATCGCAGGCAACATATGTAAGCAGATTTCATCGATGTAGTCATCTGCCCTGCCGGCAAATTCCGGCGGAATAGCGTGTGCACCTAAAAACGTCGTGGTCACGCGAATCGGCATATTTTGTTGAATTTGTCGCGCCACTCTTAGCATCTTAGATTCGGTCGCCACATCCAAACCATAACCCGATTTGATTTCTAAGGTCGTGACGCCTTCACGCATGCTACTCAACACGCGCGGCAAACTCTCTTGCATCAACTGTGTCTCAGTAGCCGCTCGAGTTGCCTTCACGGTAGAGATGATTCCACCGCCTTGTCTCGCAATTTCCTCATAAGCCACGCCATTTAAACGCGCCTCAAACTCATTGCTACGATTACCGGCGTACACCATATGGGTGTGGCAATCGATCAAACCAGGAGTCAGCCAACAGCCCTGCCCATCATGGATGGACTGAGCTTGCGCATGACTAGGCAAATCGACCCGCTTGCCCAACCAAGCGATCTTGCCGTCTTTCACAGCGATAGCAGCGTCAGGTATTTCACCATAGCCATCTACCATCGTCGCTAGATGTACATTTATCCAAAGGCTATCCCACAACATGTTGACCTCTCTGTATTTTTTTAATTATTGAACCGCGATTAGGGGAAAGTCGAAACCCATCGGCGACTAAAAGTGTCAATTCCTCTCAACGATCTCTGCGCCACTGCGGTAAGCGCGGTTGACTTTGAACATTTTCATAGGGACTCAATAGTCACTAGTTTTTTGCTTCTCTACATGCGTCTCTAGCTACGGCTCAGAAAACTAATTCTCATCAAATACAAAACACTATTTTCGCCAGCCTGGATTTGGCACTGGATTCCTTTATCCTCATGCTCTTCCTCAAGTAAAAGCAAATCGCCGGTTTGTAAGCTCGCTCGCCCAAGTAGTCCACTTAACGCTGCCGTACCTTCTGCACAGTAGAGCAAAACTTGCTGAGCATCCTCCAAATACACACAATGTTCACCCGCGTCTAATCTTTGCATATGCTGCAGACAAACGCCGCGACGCGTCATAAGATTAAGATCCAACACGACCCCGCCGCACAGTTCAGCATAGATCGCGTCTTCGCCCGAAAAACGATGCGGTAAACTCGATTTCCCTAGCGTAATCACGCTTTCGCTAGGCACGCCTAAATCAGTTTTCAAGACCAGACCATCACCATCTAAAATCGCCAAGCTTCTATCAATTTGCGGAAAATGTGAAAACGCGCCTGCGCTCGCGACCTGAGCGGTACTTAAGCGCCAAACAAAATCATCCAGACTAGTGCCATCGGGATAAATCGCCAATTCAGTGGTACTACCGCCACCGTTTTTCCACGGCATACTGCGGTAATCTTTAATGGTCCAATGTCGCATAATTTCTCTTTAAATAAAACTGGCTATTGAGCCGATATGAGCACGATAAAAAACCTAGAAACGCTCAACACAGAGGCATAAAAGAAAAGTTGGCTTACCCTGCATCTTTTTGCCTCCATATTAAGCGGCTTTTTCCGCGATTTTATACATAGAAAAAAGGCGCAAATAGGGTTTTATGCCAAATACAGATGCTGGTATAACTCTACGCACTGGGCACTCAAAGCACCGTTTACCACCAAGTTTTTCGCTGCCTCAATATCTGGGGCGAAGAATCGATCTTTGTCATAGAACGCGACTTTACTACGCAAAAGCTGATGCACGGTCGTCAATTTTGCCGAAGTATGCAAGGGCTGATGGAAGTCTACGCCCTGCGCTGCGGCTAATAATTCAACCCCAATGATGGTGGCCGTATTATGTGCCATTTCATGTAGACGTCGGCCAGCAAAGGTCGCCATGCTGACATGATCTTCTTGGTTAGCGGAGGTGGGAATCGTATCCACACTAGCTGGATGGGCGTGTGATTTATTTTCTGAAGCTAAAGCCGCTGCGGTCACATGAGCAATCATAAATCCAGAATTCAGACCCGAAGATGGCACCAAGAATGGCGGCAAACCAGAGATAGAAGCATCGATCAAAAGCGCAATTCGACGCTCAGAGATAGAGCCGATTTCCGCGATCGCCAAAGCCAGAGTATCGGCTGCAAAAGCCACTGGTTCCGCATGAAAATTACCGCCAGAAATCACTTCATTCGTATCCACAAATACCAATGGATTATCGGTCACCGCATTGGCCTCAGTTAATAAAGTACGTGCAGCATTATTGATGATGTCTAAGCAAGCACCCATCACTTGCGGTTGACAACGCAGGCAATATGGATCTTGCACACGCTCATCATCGACCAAATGGGATTGCCGAATGGCGCTGCCTTCTAACAATTCGCGATAAATTTTTGCCGTCGCAATTTGTCCCGGCTGACCGCGTACCGCGTGAATACGCGAATCGAATGGCGCATCGCTGCCTTTCGCCGCGTCAACTGACATCGCCCCCGTGATGGTCGCCGCTTCCAATAATCGTTCAGCTAAAAATAAACCATTAAGCGCCAGTGCAGTGGAAACTTGAGTACCATTAATTAGCGCCAAACCTTCCTTGGCGGCCAACACCACAGGGGTAATGCCCGCATTTGCCAAAGCCACTTTAGCATCAAGCAATTTACCCTCTACACGCACTTGTCCTTCACCCATAATCGCCAAAGTCATATGCGACAAAGGAGCCAAATCGCCCGATGCACCTACCGACCCTTTAACCGGAATCGCTGGCATGATATTGGCATTTACTAAGGCGATCATAGTATCAATCACGCTCGCACGAATACCGGAAAAACCGCGTGCCAAACTACCGATTTTCATCAGCAAAATCAAACGGGCAACTTCATCAGAAATCAAGTCACCAGAACCGACCGAATGCGAGAGTATCAGGTTTTTCTGTAAGAGTTCTAGGTCTTCATCAGCAATGCGCGTTTTTGCCAATTTACCGAAACCGGTATTGATACCATAGGCTGCATCCCCTTTGGCGACAATACGATCAATGGTTGCAGAGGCTTGATTAATCGCGGCGTAGGCAGAGGGCGCTAAACTCAAGCGTGTCGGTTTTTGCCAAACGGTACGTAAATCGGATAGGCTAAATTGGCCAGGCTGGATTTCAAATGTTGTTGTCATATTTTCTCCTAAATTTTTTTAAAGCCTCTCAACACAGAGACCGAGAAAAGCAAGAAGAGGCGAAAAAAGTTGATCTGCGGTGGCATATTTTTTCGCTGTGTCAATTTTCTCTGCACTTTCTCTGTGTTGAGAAGTTTGCTGCAAAACTATTTCACCATTGGTAAATTCAAATTATTCCGCTTAGCGCAAGCCACGGCCTGCTCATATCCGGCATCGGCGTGACGCATTACGCCCGACCCACAGTCATTCACCAGAACCCGTGCTAAACGCTTACCAGCAGCTTCAGTTCCATCGGCGACGATCACCATACCAGAATGTTGAGAATAGCCCATACCGACTCCACCACCATGATGCAAGGAAACCCAACTCGCGCCGCCTGCAGTATTTAGCAAAGCATTGAGCAAAGGCCAATCGGATACCGCATCGGTACCATCTTTCATACTCTCGGTTTCGCGATTTGGACTAGCTACTGAGCCAGTATCGAGGTGATCCCGACCAATCACGATAGGTGCTTTTAGTTCGCCGTTTTTAACCATCTCGTTAAAAGCTAATCCAGCAATGTGACGTTCACCTAAACCCAACCAGCAGATGCGCGCTGGCAAGCCTTGGAAGGCAATCCGCTCTCCCGCCATATCCAACCACTTATGTACCCCTTTGTTATTGGGAAAGAGCTCTTTAATCTTGGCGTCAGTTTTGCGAATATCTTCAGGGTCACCAGATAAAGCCACCCAACGGAAAGGCCCTTTGCCATCGCAAAATAAGGGGCGAATATACGCAGGTACAAAGCCAGGGAAATCGAAGGCGTTTTTTACGCCAGTATCAAAAGCCACTTGGCGGATATTGTTGCCGTAGTCGACGGTGGGAATACCCATTTCATGGAAATCCAACATCGCCTGCACATGTACTGCACAAGCCTGCGCTGCATCAGCGGTTAATTTGGGGTGTTGTGCGGCATCATGCTGCGCCGCTTTCCACTGTTCCACAGTCCAGCCTATCGGCAAATAACCATTGATTAAGTCATGAGCCGAAGTTTGATCAGTAACCAAATCCGGTTTAATACCGCCTGCTTTGGCACGCTTGACTAACTCAGGTAAAATTTCCGCAGCATTGCCCAATAAGGCAATCGAGATTGCTTCTTTACGTTCGCAGTGATGGGCAATCAAAGCCAACGCATCGTCGAGATCCTTAGCTTGTTTATCGACATAACGAGTGCGCAAACGGAAATCAATACTGGCTTGCTGACATTCGATATTCAGCGAAACCGCACCAGCAAAAGAAGCCGCTAAAGGCTGCGCACCGCCCATACCGCCTAAGCCAGCAGTCAAGATCCAGCGACCACCCCAATCTCCATTAAAATGCTGCCGTCCGGCCTCTGCAAAGGTTTCATAGGTACCTTGCACTATGCCTTGGGTACCGATGTAAATCCAACTTCCTGCGGTCATCTGACCATACATGAAAAGACCCTTGCGGTCGAGTTCATTAAAATGCTCCCAATTGGCCCATTTCGGTACCAGATTTGAATTCGCAATCAGTACCCGTGGTGCATCTTCATGGGTCTTAAATACGCCGACAGGCTTACCAGATTGAATCAATAAAGTCTCATCTTCACCCAAGTCTTTGAGGCTAGCTAAAATTTGATCGTAGCATTCCCAATTGCGCGCAGCGCGACCTATGCCGCCATACACGACCAGGTGCTTAGGATTCTCGGCGACTTCTTTATCGAGATTATTTTGCAGCATACGGTAGGCTGCTTCTGCTACCCAGGTTTTACAAGTTTTTTCGCTACCACGCGGTGCGCGGATTTCACGACTAGCATCCCAACGGGGGTCTTGGCTCATGATCAATTTCCTCAATAAAGTTTTCTCAAAACTAAGTCTATACTAGGTAGTTAAGGGGGCAATAAGTGGGTCAATAAGTGGGTCAAACTTAATTTATCAACCCAACACCGCAAATTTTAAGTTGTATATACAACTTAAGCAAGCGGATTTTAGCGAAAATTGTGCGAAAATGTGCAAAATTTATGTTTTGGAAAACATGTGACAAAAACTACCACTGCCAATTCAGGCGCTCTACCCGCTTTTCAGGCCATTAAGAATTTCCTGTTAAAAGAAATCCAAACTGGCATCTGGAAAGAAGGCGACGCTATTCCTTCCGAAGCGGCGCTCGCGCAACACTTTTCCGTTTCCCGTATGACAGTCAATCGTGCTGTGCGAGAATTGACTAGCGAACAAATTCTCCATCGCATCCAAGGCTCAGGTACTTACGTAGCGCAGCAAAAATACCAAGCGACGTTAGTTGAAATTAAGAGCATTGCCGAAGAAATTCGGTCTCGCGGACATGTGCACCGCAGTGAACTTCATCAACTCAAGCAAGTCGAGACTAGCGAAGCTTTAGCACTAGAATTTAAGGTCAAATTAAAACACAGCTTATTCCATTCCGTGATCGTCCATTTTGAAAATGATATCGCCATTCAAGTTGAAGACCGTTGGGTCAATGCCCAGCTCGCACCCGATTACTTAGCGCAAGATTTTGCGCGTATTACCCCAAATGAATACTTAGTCGCTTGTGCTCCGCTACAAGGTGTGGACTACAGAATTGAGGCCTTACTGCCGCCTAAGGCAATTGCTGATATGCTACACATTTCAAGCAAAGAAAGCTGTCTAGTCTTGCACAGAAAAACGCGCTCACAAAATAAGATTGCCACAGTCGTCACCATGTGGCACCCGGGGAATCGTTATCAATTTACTGGCAGTTTTTAGCAGACGCTGTCATCAATAACCAACGAAATTCGAACCAATGTTTAAGCTCATTTTCAGTCGTATATTCAAAAAATCACTGCTATTTCCTGCCATCTTATGCCTCGTCACGCTCTCAAGTATCACCCAAGCAAAGCAGGCACAAAACCTCGAAGAAGTCGAAACTGGACGCAAAGAGCGCCCTAAGGTCGCACTCGTTTTATCTGGTGGTGGCGCACGGGGATTTGCGCATGTTGGGGTATTGCGCGTCTTGAAAGAAATGCGAATCCCAGTTGATTTTGTAGTCGGTACGAGTATGGGCGCGGTAATAGGTGGCGCCTATGCGGCTGGTCGCTCTGTGGAAGATATAGAGAGCATTGTGAGAAACACTTCTTGGGACAATGTTTTAGCGGACAGGCCGGAGCGAGACAGTTTGGACTTTAGACGTCGAGAAGAAGACGTTTTAATTCCGTCGCGCTTGGAATTTGCGATCACAAAAAAGGGAGCCAGCTTACCTCCCTCTGCTGCGGGCAATTCCGCCTTAGAACAAGCGCTGACTCGCTTACTTCCGCATGGAATGAAGGGTGAGCATGTGAACCAATTGCCGATTCCATTTCGCTCTGTCGCCTCCGATTTAGTTACCGGTGAAATGGTTGAATTGACCGATACGCCTTTACTTTTAACCATGCGAGCCTCACTTGCAGTGCCTGGCATGTTTGCACCTGTGCACATTAATAAGCATCTCGTCGTCGACGGTGGACTGGTAAGAAATTTACCCATAGATATGGCAAAAAAAATGGGCGCCGACATCGTCATTGCGGTCAATGTAGGTACGCCGCTAGCAGGAGAAAAAGAATTAGGTAGTGCAATTGCGGTAGCCCAACAGATGCTACAAATTCTGACCGAACAAAATGTTCAGCGTTCACTTAAAGAATTAGGCGAAAAAGATATTCTACTCGCACCCAATTTAGCTGGCATCGACTTCCTTGATTTTGGCGAACATCATAATGCCATGCTTGCAGGTGATATTGCGGCTAGACAAGCAGATGCCAAACTCAGTCGTTTAAGCGTCTCAGTTGAGGAATATCAGCGCTATGAGCAATTGAGAACCGACGACATTATTACCGTAGACACCACCTTACGCATCACCAAAATCGCCGTAGAAGGGACACAACACATCAATCCAAAAATTCTCGTCCAACAATCGGGATTAAAGCTTAATGAGTGGACTAGCGAAGAAAAGGTACACCTGGTTGGCAACAAGCTGTATGGTCGTGGTGACTTAGATCATGTGGAAGTTGAAATTCAAGATAGAAATGACGAACGTGAAGTGACGATCAGAGCACATGAAGCAAGCTGGGCAAAAAATCGAGCAAGAATTGGACTTGAACTATCTAGTGATTTCAAAGATACCCACGAATTTTCACTTCGTGCTATGCATATTGCTTCGTCCCTGAACAACTGGGGTGGAGAATTTCGCAATACGCTCAGCATAGGTGCTAGACGTGGTTTGGGATCGGAATTATTTCAACCTTTAGGAGTCGCTAGTCCTTGGTATATCAACCCATCCATACAAATCGGCGCTTCCGCCAGCGACTTATTTGACGAAGGCCGTAGAAAAGTTCGCTATGGCTTTCAAACCAACCAATTCGAATTTTCATTGGGACGCCAATTTGGCAATTGGGGAAAACTTGAAACGGGTTTTAGCCGCGAGCAGTACAAATTTAGGCAAATTTTGCCAGAAACCACGGACGAAGAAGGACGTGCTTTTCGCACTCGTCAATTTTTACGCTTTCAAGTTGACACTTTAGATTCCCTCACTTTTCCCACTCGCGGCAATTTAATGTCGATCAATGTCGATGGCTTTGCATCAGGATATAGCCCAACAGCAGGTCCACTAGTGAGCTCTTCCATGCTCGGTATGCACGCTTTTCAAGTGGGGGACTGGGCTGGTCATATTTATGGCGAATGGGCTCGTTCGCAGGCAGGTACTGCGCCCGTTTCTTTAGGTGGATTTTTACGTTTATCCGGTACACCAACCAATTCGCTTTCGAATAAAACGGTGGCACTTACTCGTATAGCGATTGCTAAGCGCATAGGAAAAATGCCTGCAACTTTAGGCGGTGCGGTGCGTTTTGGCATGTCCTTTGAAATGGGTGGCGGTGTCAAGGAACACGAAGCCATCACGGCGGGAATAATTAAACGCAGCGTCAGTGGATTCTTTTCCTTAGATACCCGCTTTGGTCCACTCTATTTGGGCGTGGGAAGTACAGGCAAAGGGCAAACCAGCACTTACCTTTTCTTAGGTCCGGTATGGTGAACCACTTGCGCCTTTGCATTAGCCATGGTTCTTGGACGGCGTAGTGCAGTGAAGGCTGAAAGCTCCCAAGAGCGAAAGCCCAACATCAAGGTATAGCCGTCTTTTTCTTCTACTGGCAAGCGCCTATCCTCTTGCTGCAATTGCGCAATCTCAGCAGCGAGTTGTTGGATTTTTTGTTGGACTTCCATGGCGTTATGGCGCGACAAGCGCGTGGGCAAACACATGAGGGCTTCACCAGCACCGTCAAAACGCCCGGCAAAATAATCCCCGACCACCACTTCTTTAAAGAAAGTTTGAATCGGCCCATCAGCACGCCAGCAAAAAGCCTGCGAGACGCGCAAGCGATAACGATTCATCGATTTCAATTCTATGAAGGCATGCTTATCGAGTTCAACTAAGCACAATACACACTCCGCTTCGGTCAAAGCGTAGGTCTCAATAATTTGTTCAAAAGTCCAATTACCTATGCAAGAAATGGCTACCAACAAAAGTTTAGGATTAGCCATCAAAGCGCGCTCTTGCTCTAAGGTGAGATGATCCAGTTGCGGTACCACTTCTAAAGCTTGGCGCATAACATCTTCCAAAGAGACCTCAGACACTTTGCATATCTGCGTCATGCGCGATAGCGTCATCTCTTTTTGCCCAAACATGCGCTTAATTGAGGACTCGCTCATATCAATCAGACTTGCGAGATTCTTGTAAGTCATTCCCACACGACGTAACTCAGTACGCAAGCTATCAACCAATAAATCGGTAGAACTCATTATTAATCCCTGGTTATTTAAATTCTTGCCAATTGTAACTTATCGTGCATCTGTGTCAACAACGCAAATCGACTTTATTTCGCCCATAAAAAAAGCAGCCTAAGCTGCTTTTTACGAATAGTATGGGCGAAGAACGCAGCATTATTTTTTCGCTTTTTTACCCGCCGCTGTCGCTGGCAAATAATTGAATGGGTCATTCAAACCACTTTCATACGCAGTCATCACCGTTTTAGGACGCATGCAGGTGGCGCTTAAGGTGGTAGAATCAGGAGAAACAGAATTGACGCACACTTGCAGTTTCATGATCTTACTCTGAGGAACGCCCGCCGCGGCTGCAATAGCAATAACAGAGTGGTGATTCGCACCATTATTGATCAATTGATCGACGGTCTTTTGCAAGTTGCGACTAGTCGACAAAGCAGTAAAAATACCATCGGTAGAAACATCCACCTTAGCCGGTGTTGCACCAGCTGAGCTAAGGGCAAATGCACTCGCAGTCATCGTCACACTCAAGCATACGCCAAGAATAATTTTTTTCATCTCTATCTCCTAAAATTCGTCTTAAAAATCCGCCCTAAAGCTCACCCAAAAAACTCACTGAAATACCTCAAAAATCTCGGTTAAGTATTCAGACACATAGATTCTAGAGTCTTTCTATTGGAAATGCAAAGCATTAATTTGAGCATTCGTGGCGGCATTAACTTCAGAATAAATAGAATACTATTTTCACAATATTGTCTATTTAAAGTATTTTTACCAATCCCAAATCCACACCCTGTAAGTCGCTCACCTCACGCAACTCGAGCACCCTTCCAACAAACATTTCACGTTCTTGCCATCCTTGGTTACGCGCCGGAACTAACCAACACCCATCATCGTCTTGTACTATCCAATAAGGTGGTTGGGCGGTGTATTCGTAGATCTTCATAACACAGAAAAAATCGGATATCGACGCCATTCAGGTTCATGAAAGCGCTGCCCATTGGCGAAGATAAAATCGAGTACGGCCTTTTGATCACTCAACTGTTCTGGGTGCGCCTCTTTCCATCGTTCAAATTTTGCCTTGAGTTCTGGTTCGGTTTGCAGCATCTCATAAGCACTGTCTTCAAACACATAGTCAGAAAACGCTTCTTTCTTCTCCAGCACGGTATTAAAGAACCCCCATCTAAAAAAACTATCATGTGCCTGGGGCTCTAAAGTTTCCATCGCATAACGGGCATTCTGTTGATTCAAATACAGTAAATAATCACCCGCCTGTGCTTGCACCGTCACGGTCTCCGTCGTCAATTCCATGTCATTAAAAAATAAGTGTCCTTCGTAAGAACTTGGAAGAGGATTCACCGACTCAATACAATAGCTTTGCACCTGCATACTTTGCGCAACTTCTAGCTGGTGCAAGACCACGCCATTCCATTCCAAACGCTCAATCACTTCACGCCAAGCTTGCGAAATCAAATAAGCCTTAGGCGTCTTAATCACCGTGGCTTCAACAAAATGATTAAAGTAATCAATCTCTTTTTCCCAAGCTTGATTTCTATCATAGGATAAGCGAGTGTAATTACCTATCTTGCTGGGGCTGTACACTGCTTGATAGCCTTTAAAGCTAAATTTCGATGGTCGAGTACGATCGACCTCCCATTGTACTGGCCACTGCATCTTCTCTTGCGCGGCCTGCCTCGCCTGCGCACGTAAGCTACGAATTTGCTCTCCATGCTGTATCGTGAACTGCAACACTACATCGACCAAAGCGCTCCTAGAGGCGTAACGATCCGCATAAGGTTTCAACATATGCGTCTCCGGCATAAAACCTATGGTGTGATGTAAGGCCGCGTAACCGGTTGAAAATCGAGGCATTTCCAAGAAGTCTTCGATGCCATCATCTGGCGTCACTTTGACCGGATTAACATAGGGACAGGTAGGCCAGCCGCGCTGCTCCATATCGGCGTAAATCTTGGGTAACATGGTGGTGCGCAAAAAGGGTCCAAGGCCATCGCCCAACTTATCCGCTTGGGTTTGGATCAAAGTCATGGTGTAGCTATAATCGGCACCATTGGAGGTGTGCGTATCCACCATCACATCTGGATTCCACTGGGTAAAAAAACGATTGAACACTTGTGCTGCCAAGCTATCGCACTTAATAAAATCACGATTCAAATCCAAGTTACGACCATTGGCGCGAAAGCCAAATATTTCTGGTCCATCTTGATTGACACGTGAAGTATTCTGGCGGTTATTGCAACCGTCGACGTTATACACAGGAATAAACAAAAATACGGTCTTGCCCAAACTAGCTAAGCGTTCTGAATTTAAGCAAAAATCTCTCACTAATGCCATGCAGGCGTCAATTCCTTCTGGTTCACCCGGATGTATGCCATTATTATTGAAAAAAATCGGCCGTCCTTGCGCATGCAAAGTCTCCCTATCCAATACCCCATCAGCGGTGATCATGCCAGCATGCATGGCAAATCCATTGTCCGACACACCGATCTGCTCGAACCGCAAGATTTGCGGAAAATGTGCCGCTAAGCGCTCATAAAAAGAAATGCAATCTGCCCACATGGCAGTTTGATTTTGATTACCAGCTTCGTAAGGAGTAAGATACTGAGTTGCCAAGGCGCGATGAGCGTTCATAGTTTTCACAAGTTTAATAAAATAATCAGGCGGAATTGTAGCACTGCGGACACCTAACTTAAATAGAGCCTAAGCAGAACCTAAGCAAAATCGCCCCAGCTAGGGTGTAGCGGGAAATTCCCCACTCCTGTGGTAGGCCAGAATGTTCTGCACTCTAAAGCCTAATTGCGCTGGCAAATTGCATGGCAAGGAGGCGACAACAACACTGAAGTGGTTTTACCTAAGCCCATAAAAATTCTATGCAAGCACAAGACCTCAATCGCCTAGTCACAGACAGAATGCCCTACGGCAAATACGAAGGGCGCTTGCTCGCCGATTTACCCGGACATTATCTCGGGTGGTTTGCTAGAGAAGGCTTTCCGCATGGAGAACTCGGACGCTTACTGGCGCTGATGTACGAGATTGACCACAACGATCTCAGAAGTTTGCTACAACCCTTACGTAAGGTGTAGTACTGCCGAATAATACCGTCCCGGTCATAGCACAATACTTTATGCATTGCGTTAGGTGTTTTTCCATTTTTTTTGCACACTTCACTGCACAGAGACACATTCCCTTTGAAAGCACAAGATACTCCCCTCCGTCTTGTTATTTCGTGTGTCTCTGTACTCACTCACCTTCCAACTTATTTCCCTTCTCCTGCACCAATCTACGCACAAAATTAATATCGCTACGCAAGCCATACAGTTCTTCCGCATAAGACAAAGGA
>JAIELM010000341.1 GCA_019752975.1 Undibacterium sp.
TTGAGTGCCGTTTCGTTGACTACTCCTGAGAGTTGTAAGCCGCCTGGCATGTTGTAATGTACGCTGCCACCTTCTATTTGGTCGATAATCCATAGCCTTTGTTGCGCGTAGGATAGTACCGAGGTTTTCTGACGGCGTGCACTAATGGATGGATAGGCAGTCTTTTCTGAACTCGCAGTTCTTGAGAGAAAACGGATAAGGGTCTCTTTATTATCTCTAATTAAGCTAGCAATTTCTGGCGTAATTGCATTCGCACTCGAGCGCGTCTTCAGCTTACCCTGTTCAACAAAAACAGAAATACCTGCGCCCGAAAGCGTTTTAATGATCGCAATTATATTTTTCACCAATCCATCTCCACATTATTTTCTTTGGATTCTCTCAGAATCTGATTTTTCTCAAGTGCTAGAATTTCTTCCACTATCGTCGCCATAGCTAGCAGATCTTTACATTCAAAGAGCGTTCGCAATGCTATGGTAGTTTGCAAGATTTTATTTAACTTACTCACCATGCGGGTAGCTGACAAAGAATGTCCTCCCAATTGGAAAAAATTATCGCTAACGCCTACTTTTTCCACATCAAGTACTTCTTGCCATAGCTCACACAATAGAATTTCCATTTCTGTTTGTGGCTCCACATAGCCGTATTGCTTCATATTCGGCTCTGGCAAGGCCCTGCGATCAAGCTTACCGTTAGCTGTCAGTGGAAAACTTTCCAACCAAGTGAAATAGCTTGGAATCATGTAATCAGGAAGTATATTTTTCAAATAATTCCTCAGATCCGCGGCATTGAGCAACTCGCTAGAAAACCGATTGAGAACCGAAAATATCGCTTTAAAATGTTCAATTTCAGACCCTTCGTTTTTCTCAAAGGCATCACTATCAACAATCACCAAACGACTGGGAAGCAAACCTACATGTTCTCTATAAAGTTTACTTATCTCGCTAAAATTAAGCGTAGGTTCTAGCACCGAGTCCTTCAAGAGGACATGTTCAATCCAAATACAAGGATCATAATAATGTGCGCGCTGCGTTACCATATCCACATGTACCGCCGCTAAAGTATTCTCTAAATAGTATTCGCCTGACTGTTCAAACGAGCACGCTCCCCATTCCTGCCACTCGGCAATGCTAGCTTCAACATATTGTGATTGTGATTCCCATCCGATGATTTTTCCACCAGTGCTGCAATGTAAACGTAACCAGCCGTCATAGAGCTGCTTATCCTCGTTTTGGCACTGGGAATAGGCTTCAATCGACATGGCTTGATGCGCTATTTTTGCAATGGGTCGCAAAGCCACAATCAGGTGGGTTAGATGCAGACTATGGGAAAGCGCTTTAAATGCATCAACAATTAAACCGGCAATTTTTCGTTCTTTGAATTGACTATCAATAACGCCAGCCATAATCACCAAGGTATTGGGCTGAATCAACGCTTCATGTTCCTCCACACTACGTTGTAGAGCGCCATCCCACCCCTTAGGTAAATCTTCTTGCGTGCCATCCCAGGACATCAGTACAGAATTACCGATACCGGTGGTGATATCAAACGCTTCTTTAATGACGATTTGTGACTGCGGGAAGTAACGATACATTTTTTCCCAATTCGCATTCAATATGGGAGCGCCTGCAAAATAAGCTGGCCATACATCACGATGAAATGCATCAAACTCTGATCGGGTATAGGCGAGGGTGGACAAGGGATACACGGTGTAAAGCCGTTGCTCTGCATCTGCAATGGTCAAGACCTTAGCTAAACTAAGTAAAGCGATACGTTCAGTTTCTAACACCACATCGTAGGCATAGGAAAATAGGCCAGGCGGTAGTAAATCCTTCCTATCTTGCACCGTAAAAACTTCGTCCGCCTCAACGTTAACGGGAAACTGACTGATATTTCTCACCACATAGGCAGCTAAAGACTTGGATTCTGCCCGATCAAAGAGAGTAACAAGTGCATCTTTGACGCCTTGATGCGATTGCAGTGCTGCTTGGACGTCACCTAATTCGATACGGAAGCCTCGAATTTTGACTTGTTCATCTATCCGACCAAGATAATTCAACACACCGTCTGAACGCCAAACCACAAGATCAGCTGTACGATACAAGCGCCTACTACTAGTCACATCTTGGGCATCGTAAAAGGGATTATCGATAAATTTCTCAGCCGTTAAATCCGGCCGATTCAAGTAACCCCGTGCTAAGCCTGCACCACCAATATGCAGCTCACCCGGAACCCCAATCGGGCACAAACCGAGTTGCCCGTTCAGGACATAAAGTTGGACGTTTGGCAAAGCTTTTCCTATACCGCAATTGCTGTCGGTTATATCGGCAAAAGTGGCATCCACCGTGCATTCAGTTGGACCATACACGTTAATGAGATCAATATTTTTCGCCTGGGGATGCTTTACCCACTCACTAATCGCCGCCGGGTTAACTTGCTCTCCACCGATACTGATATGTCGCACACAGGAAGGAATTTGACTACGTTCATCACTGCTTAATTCATTCACCAATTCATGCCAATACGCCGTCGGCAAATCCAGCACACTAGCATTATTGGCAGCACAACACTGCCAAAAATGGCTAGGCGATTGTAGCCAAGCATCAGAACGTAAAATAAGACGACACCCGCTAGCCAAAGCAGAAAAAATATCTTCCACCGACATATCAAAATTGATGGTTGAAAATTGAAGCAAGCCATCTTCGCTACTCAGCTTATAACGTTCTTTCACGGCAAATATCAGGTTCACTACACTAGCATGCGCAATCATGACGCCTTTAGGATTACCCGTCGAACCCGAGGTATAAATGACGTAAGCGAGATGACTCTCATGCAAACCTAAGGTGCTTCGATCTATATTATGTTGGGCTTGACTCTGCACGGTTTGTTGTAACTCGACTTGATCAAGACAGACTGCTAGATGATCGCTTATCAGTACTCTATCTCGCACATGGGTTTGTGTAATTACAGTCGTGACACCCGCATCATCTAGCATGTATGCTAAGCGCGCCGGCGGATACTCTGGGTCGAGAGGGACATAGGCCGCACCAGATTTGAGTATACCGAGCATAGCAATCACCATATCTAGCGAACGTTCTACACATAACCCAACTAAGCTGTCTGGCTTGACTTGTCTTTCTTCGAGTAAATAATGCGCCAATTGGTTAGCTCTAGCATTAAGCTCAGCATAGCTTAACTTCTGGTCGTCAAAAATGAGAGCGATAGCGTCCGGCTGTCTTTGTGCTTGCGCTTCAAATAATTCGTGTATGCATAGATTCGTAGGGTAAGCGACGTGAGCGCTATTCCAATTTTTTAATTGGGTGATCTCTGACTCCATCAACATCTCGGCCTGAAATACACTTTGTGTTGGCTGCTCAACCAAGCTAGAAAACAATACCGAGAAGTGCGCCGCCATAGCTGAAATCGTAGATGTCTCAAACAAATCGGTGTTGTACTCCCACTCCAACAAAATACCACTCTGACTTTCGCGCACACTTAAAGTCAAATCAAACTGCGCACTTGAATCGATTGCTTCCAGTTCACTCAGCGTCAGTCCCGGAAGTTCTATCACGCCCTCTTCATTATTTTGTAGCACCAACATAATTTGAAACAACGGCGTGTGACTCATACTGCGTTGTGGCTGTAGGCGCTCTACTATTTTCTCGAAAGGCGTTTGTTGATGAGCATAAGCGTCAAGCAACATACTTCGACTCTGTTCGAGCAATTGGATGAAGCTGGGATCTCCTGTTAGGTCATGTCGTAGAACCAGAGTATTGACAAAAAAGCCGATCAAAGAAGCGACTTCCACTTGTTCACGATTGGCGATTGGACTGCCAATAACGATGTCCCGTTCATTACTATAACGTGCCAACAACACAGAAAACGCGGCATGCACCCCCATGAATAAGCTTGCAGAAAAGCGATTGCATAATGCCTTAAGCGCTGCACTCACTTCTGGGTTCAAACGCGTTTTCAGTGTAGCCCCTACAAAGCTCTGTAGTTCAGGGCGGGCATGATCTAACGGCAGACTATGCGCCACTGGCAAATCCGACAGTTGCTTGATCCAATATCCAAGCTGAGTCTCGAGCGCTTCGCCTTGCAACCAATTGCGTTGCCAATCGGCATAATCAGCATATTGAATTGCCAGTTTTGGTAAAGGATTTTCTCGTTGGTGGATGTAAGCATCGTACAACGCACAGAACTCATTGACGAGTATCGCCATCGACCAGCCATCAGACGCAATATGATGCATGGTAATGTGGACGATATATTCCTCTTCTGCAAGTTGAAGTAAATGTGCTCGCAGCATCAAATCTGCACCCAAATCAAATGCACGGCCATCAATATCTGTCATTGACTCAAGTAAGCGTAACTGTTGCTCCCCCTTAGGTAAATGCGACAAATCGGTGACACCGACTAAAAAATCTTGAGCCGGCAAAACAAATTGCAATAATTGCCCACCGTCATCCATACGGAAACAAGTGCGCAAACTTTCATGACGCCCAATAATCGTAGTCAAGACTCGGTTAAACACGTCATATTGCAAATCACCCACCAATTTGAAAGAACTAGACAAGTGGTAATGAGTACTTCCCCCATCAATTTGATCTAACAGCCATAAACGCTGCTGAGAAAATGAGGGCATTCCAGAATGTTCAGTAGTAGCAAGAATAGGTGGAACTTGTAAGGTCTTATTACCCAATTGCGAGACCGCCAACGCCATATTTTCTAGCGTTTTACAGCTGAAGAGCGCCCGTAAAGTGAGTTCGACTTGAAAACGCTGATTAATCTGAGCCAAGAGGCGTGTGGCGGAGAGAGAATGTCCACCGAGGTGAAAGAAATTGTCTTCCACACTCACGCGTTCAATACCCAATATTCCTTGCCACAACTCACACAATACTTGCTCGGTTTCGTTACGTGGAGCGGTGTATTCGGTATGCAGTTGCTGCTGCGTCGGTGCTGGTAGCGCTTTGCGATCTATTTTTCCGTTTGGCATCATAGGCAAGCGATCCAACAGCATGAAGACGGAAGGCACCATATAATCTGGAAGCGTCTCCGCGAGATATACCCGCAGTGTTTGGATCAGCGCAGTAGGATCTGAAGTATTTCCTGATCCCTCATGCTCTCCTTCAATCACGACATAGGCAACCAGACTTGGATCGCTGGTCACAGTACCACTCACTTGCACCACAGCGTTGGCGACTAATGCATGCGAGGTTAGGGCATTCTCGATCTCTCCAAGTTCCATTCTAAATCCACGAATTTTCACTTGCTGATCAATACGGCCAAGAAACTCTACATTGCCATTGTTTAAGTATTTAACCAAATCGCCGGTTCTATACAAACGCTCACTACTAGCAGGATTGCTGGGTTCAAAAAATGGATTAGGAACAAATTTCTCTTCGGTGAGGTCCGGACGATTATGATATCCGCGTGCTAGACCTGCGCCGCCAATATACAGTTCACCTTCCGCGCCAATTGGCAACAACGATCTATTTTCGCTAAGGATAAACAAATAAGTGTTATCTAGAGGTCGGCCTATCCCCTCATCGTTAACACTTTTCAACTCTGCAAAAGTGGCGTCAACCGTACATTCTGTTGGACCATAACCGTTAAGTAGGCTAGGAAGTTTTACCGGTTTTTGATACCACGCATCCACTGCTGATTGACTCACCTGTTCACCACCAATACCGATGTGGCGTACTGAAGGTGCGATTACAGCATCATCAGCTCTAGCAAGTTCATGCCAATAAGCAGTAGGTAAATTCAAGAAAGTGACACCATTAACTGCACATGAGTGCCAAAATTTTGTGGTGGAATCAATCCAATCTAGACTACGTATAACTAAATGAGCACCGCAACTCAAGGTAGTAAATATCTCCTCAACCGACATATCAAAACTCATCGGCGCAAATTGCAAGACCACATCACTGTTATTCAGCTGATGCCTTTTTTGCAGTGCCTTAGAGAGATTGACCAACCCAGAATGACATAACATCACCCCTTTAGGGTTGCCAGTTGAACCCGAGGTATAAATCACGTAAGCCAAATGTTCTGGAGTGACACCTAACTGTGCTCGCGCAATATTGGATGTTGGTAAAGACTGTAGCTGGGCAACGACATGCTCTTGATCGAGCCACATCGCCTGCGCCTCGGTCACTGGTGTTTTACCACGTAAGCTACTGTGAGTCAGCACCAACTGGAGTCCTGCATCTTTTAACATGTGCTCCAATCGTGCACGTGGGTAATCAGGATCCAGCGGCACGTAGGCAGCACCGGCTTTCAGCGTACCAAAAATGCCGATAATCATTTCCAACGAGCGTTCTAAGCAAATCCCCACTAAGCTATCTGGCTTCACCTGTCTATGCGTCACCAAATAATGTGCTAATTGATTTGCCTTCGCATTCAATTCTCCATAACTGAGTTGTTGCCCTTCGTAAGTGAGCGCTATCGCATCCGGATTGAAGGCAACTTGTTGTTCAAACAGTTCATGAATACATAGCTCCCGTGGATAGGCAACCGTGGTGTCATTCCACTCCACCAGCAAGCGATGACGTTCTTCTGGAGGCAATATGGAAATTGTGGATGCAAGGGCGGCTGGCGTATGCTCAAGTGCATGAAGTAATTCTTTAACGGCCGTCTGCATATATGCCAAAACACGTTGAGGATCAACGCTAGGATCAATCTGCAAATCCATCGCGAATGCATCACCTTCATCATCTATCGCACAATACACAGGATAATTTGTTCGTTCATATCCGAATAAAAATTCAAGCTGCATATCTGGAATGATCGACTGCTGATCTATCGTTTTAGAGTGTCTAAAATTAAATAGGGAGGTAAACAAAGGCGCCCCCTCCGGCAAGCTGGAACAACGCTGCGCTAGGGCTAAAGAGGCTTGTTCATACGGAAGTAGTTCACGTAGCGCGCTCTGGGTTTGATGCACCAAATCGAGCACAGTAACAGTCTTAAGCTTAATGTACAGCGGTAAAATATTGATCATTGGTCCCAATATGCTGCCTGCACCAACGGTACCCTGCAAGCGCCCCGACATAACTGTCCCAAACACCAATTCTTCACGCCCACGACAATCGGACACCACCAAGGCCCATGCGGTATGCAACAAGCTAGCAGGACTCAGCGCCAACTCTTTTGCTATACGTCTTAAATTCGTCCCAACTTCATCTGGTAAATGTCCTCTGGCCTCGACCATATTGCTACCATCACCTTGCACATTAAGTAGATTAAATAGTGCAGTGGTTTCCTCAACTTCGCTTAATGAACGGCGGAAAAATGCGTCAGCATCGTTGTTCTGTGCTTGATGCAAAGCATGTGCAACAAAATTACGATAAAGAATTGGCGTCGGAAGGGATGCTGCTTGACCCAAATAAAATACTTCCATTTCCTTTAGAATAAAATCTAAGCTGGTGTGATCTGCAACAAAGTGATGCAATAACAATTGCACAAAATAGGCGTCGGTTTTTAACTCATGTGCAATAACCAACTTGAGCAAGGGCGGCTGCTGCAAATTCATGCGCTGTGCTTCGGTAAAACAAAGTTCACGCATAGTGGTAAAAGCATCCTGATCAGCATCCAACTCCAACCAAGTAATCGGCAAAATGGCTTGCCTACATACCACTTGCACCGGTACAGGTAAACCCTCCCACAATACCAGTGTACGAAACACATCGTATCGGTCGATCATAAACTGAAAGGCCTGCAAAAACGCATCTAGCTGCGCCTTCCCACTAATTTTAAAAAGCGTGGAAATGATAGAAGGATCAGTATGTTCACTCATCATTGAATGAAAAAGTATGCCTTCCTGCATGGGCGCAAGCGGATAGATATCCTGCACATTGGCAACTCCACCTTCGACTTGCGCAATCACGTGCGCAATCTCAAGATCACTGAGATTCACCATAGTAAGCATGTCAGGGGTAATCTTGTTGCATCCCACAGGAATTCTATTTTCCGGCGCAACAAACGCCACTTCAATCAAGTGAGCATTCTGTGTCAGGACTAGCGCGAGTTCTTCCACTGTTGCCGCGGCAAACACCTGAGCCGCCGTAACCGATATGGTCTTTTCTTGCAAACCAGAGATCACTTGCATTACCAATAAAGAGTGTCCCCCCAACTGAAAAAAATTATCGTTAATTCCTACTCGCTCTATTCCAAGAATTGATTGAAAGAGCTCACATACTGTTTTTTCCATCTCGTTTCTCGGAGCCGTATAAGCCTCTCGATTGAGATCAAAATCTGCTTCAGGTAAGGCCTTACGATCCACTTTTCCACTGGAATTAAAAGGCAAAGCTCTCAAAAAAACAAAGGCGCTCGGCAGCATATAATCCGGCAATCGCGAACTTAAAAAACTGCGCAACGCTTTTATCGATTCCGATTTTTTTTCATCCAAAGTAGCGCCTTCTGGATGCTCGTTCAGTGCTGGGTTAACTACATAGGCGATTAAGCCCTGCTCATTTTTTGTTAGCGCTCCAAGCACCACGACTGCTTCAGTGACATCAGTATGTGAGATGAGTGCGTTTTCAATCTCACCTAGTTCTATCCTAAATCCACGTAACTTGATCTGCGTATCAATGCGCTCTAAAAACTCTAGGTTCCCGTCCTCCAACCAGCGAACTAGGTCGCCCGTTTTATACAAACGCGCACTACTCGAAGCATCCGCAGAATCATAAAAAGGATTGTTAATGAACTTCTCTTCTGTCAATTCAGGGCGATGAAGATAGGCACGAGCCAATCCTACTCCGCCAATATGAAGCTCGCCCGGTATGCCAATTGCCGCCAATGTCAATTCTTCTGTGAGCACATAGACCTGGACATTAGGTAAGGGCTTACCAATATGAAGTCGCGTTTGCTCCGGTTCATAAGTACCCATCGTTGCACAAACGGTCGCTTCAGACGGTCCATAGGCATTGATAAAACGACGCCCTCGCGACCACAATTGCGCTGATGATTTCTGACACGCTTCTCCTGCGACCACTAAAGTCGTTACAGATTCCCACTGCTCAATACGCAGTAAAGGGAGCAGTACTGGCGGCAAAGTTACTTGCGTCACTTGATGTCGTTCAACGATAGCAGACATTAAATCAGGAGACTTAGCGGCTTCGTTCGTGAGCAAAACTAAGCTTGCGCCACTGGATAGCGCGGTAAATAACTCAGAAGTTGCAGCATCAAAGGCGATTGAAGCAAATTGGAGTACGCGACTATGGCAAGATAAATCAAATCCTGCAATTTGTGCGAGCGCCAAATTACAAAGGCCTACATGACTCAGTAGCGAAGCCTTAGGTTGTCCGGTCGAACCAGACGTATAGATCACGTAAGCGAGGTGTGTTGCTTGCAAACCCAATTGAGCACGATCTATATTGCTTGTGGACTGCGCCTGCAGGATTTGTTGCATAGCGATTTGATCAAGACAAAGTACTTGTTCCTCACTCAAAGAGATTTTTTCTCTGAGTGCCGTCTGCGTGATCACGGTACATAATTTTGCATCATCCAACATATACGCTAAACGCGCTACGGGATAATCTGGATCGAGTGGTAGATAGGCTGCCCCCGCTTTGAGAATACCAAGTATGGCGACCACTACGTCAATCGAACGCGTGAGGCAGACACCGATGAGGCTATCGGGTCTGATTTGCCTTTTTTCGATCAAATAATGTGCTAGTTGATTGGCTTTAACATTAAGTTCACCGTAACTTAGCTGTTGTTCTTGGTAAATTAGTGCGATAGCTTCTGGTTGTTTTCGCGCGTGCTCTTCAAATAATTCGTGCACACAGCACTCTGGCCGAAAAGCAGTCGCAGTGTCATTCCAAGTGTATTGCACTTGACTTCGCTCTTGTACACTCATTAAGTCGTGACTACCCATTGCACTATCGGGATTGTCTAATACCTGTTGGAGTAATTGATCAAAATGTCTCGCCATGCTCTGTATGCTGCTTGGCTCAAATAGCGCACTAGCGTAGGACCATTCCAAGGCAAGTCCATCTTCTGTCTCGCTTACATTTAGTTCCAGATCAAATGGGGTATGGGTTTTTGGTTCTGTACGCACCGTACATTGAATCCCTGGTAGTGCGAGTAGAGGGGTATCATTATTTTGTAGGCTAAAGATAATTTGAACTATAGGGCTATAACTATTGCTGCGTGTTTTACTCAATTCACGCACCAATAACTCAAAGGGAAACTGTTGATGTACTCGTGTTGCCAAGTGATTTTTCTTGTTAAGGCTTAAGCACTCCTTGTAGCTGAGGTGATGGTCTAAGCGATGACGCTGAACTACAAGATTAACAAAATAACCGATCAAACCAGCGACTTCTTCATGCTCTCTTCCAGCCACGGCACTACCAAACAGGATGTCCTTACTAAGACTATAGCGGCTAAGCAAATTGGCAAATAGGATTTCTAATGCCATGAAAAGTGTGGCTCTGGATTCTTGCGCCAGTTGCTTAAGCGCTTGCAGCTGAACTTTTGCAATAACACTGTGATGAACATCGCCTTTAAAATTTTGTTGTGCGGGGCGAAGGTGGTCGGTACGTAAGGTATGTAACTCAGGAGCATCCGCCAATTCTGCGCGCCAGAATTCTAGCGAGTCTTGTAATCTTGCCGCATGCTGCTCGCTTCGAGTCCATTGCGCATAATCAGCATATTGAATACTCAGCGGCGTAAGTGAGGGGTTTTGTTTTTCTACCAGACAGGTATAAAGTTTTTGGAATTCTTGCACCAATACACCAAGTGACCAGCCATCAGACGCGATGTGATGTAACACAAGTGTCAGTTGATGTTGCTGTTGATTGAGGCGTATTAACTGAAGCCGCAACATCACATCCGTGGCCAGATCAAAACGTGCTGCGGCGAATGCTTGTTGTGACACTGAAATCAGCTCTGGTTTATCCAATTCAATGATATCGAGTGCGATTGTTTGTGCAGGGAGAATTTTTTGAAATAACTCACCGCGCTCGTGCACAAACACTGTACGAAGCGCCTCATGTCTGGCTAAAATGACGGAAAAACTTTCTTGCAAGGCGAGCACGTCAAGTGCACCTTCAAACGCCAACACGCGCACAAAATGATAAGCATCGCCGGTGTTATTCATGCTCTCGGTCAACCACAACGCCTCTTGTCCATGCGACAGCATTAAGGGAAAATTGCGATCACTGGGATGAATAGGCTCTAATATTTCACCTTTAGTCCCGTCTCGTTTCGCCAACAACCACTTCAATAACTCAGGCTTAAAAATACGCAATTGAGTAACAACTTCTGCTGTCAACACGCCTTTGGGCGCATGAACCTTAACTTGCTCCTCCTCCAATGAAAAATGGATAAAATGTTCGCCACAAAATTGAAGAAATTTCAGAAAATTATTCATACAAATACTTATTTAATTAAGGAGATAGGAACACTAGTGAAAACGGCACAATTAAGTGCCGTCTAGCCTCAGGCGCTGATGACGAATCTGTCTGCATCGACATGATGGACAGTCGGTAAAGGGAAGTTGGTTTGTTGCACGGGAAATTCTTGCTCTAGGTTTTGTTCACGCACTTCAGTTACACTACCGCTCTCCATAAAGATTAAGCGGTCAGCGCACTCGAAATAGCGGTCATCGTGGGTAATGACAATGACTAACTTATTTTGACGTTTCATATGCTGCAAAATATCACGATAGAATATCTGCTTAAAAGCAGGATCTTGGTCGGCCGCCCATTCATCAAAAATATAAATATCCTTGTCGTCTAGCATGGCTACTAGCAAGGCTAAGCGACGACGTTGTCCGTCGGATAGTTTGGTGGTCGTAAACTGACCATCGACTAACTCCGTCTTGCCAGCTAGTCCTAAAATTTGCAGCCACTCTTGGATTTGTGCCTGCTCAATTTCGGTGACTGGTCGATACAGCTTGCGGAACAAGAAATAGTTAGAAAAAATCACCGCGATACGAGACCGAGCCGCAGTTAAATTTGCAGCGTTCACGGCGATATTATCAAAATAAACCTCGCCTTCCCTCGCCTTATAGTGCAAAGAAATAAGCTTACTTAAGGTCGACTTACCGGAGCCATTTCCGCCCACGATAAAATTAATTTCTCCACGCGTAAACGCCAAGCTAATCGGCGCCAATTCGAATCCATCTTCATCACCTAAAGGCGATTGTGGATAGCGATAGCTGACCATATTGACGCCAAAACGACGCCAATTAGCCAATCCAGGATCCACCTGTAACTCATCGAGCTGCTCACGATGTCCGCCCAACGCACCGATACGTGTCACCGCTATTTTTCCCATTTGTAGCTGACGCAACATTGCCAGAATGGCGGCGATAGGGCCGGCGATATACAACATCGCCATCACCACGCCATACGACTGCGAAGGTGGCAAATTGATGTAACGGGGCGCGATATACACCACCAAACCAATAATAAAAAAAGACAAGAGATCACTAGAAGTCCCTGCCAAATGAATCAAGGCATCGCCGAGTTTTTCTAAGGCTACTGACTCACGTTGCGGCGCGGCCAACTCTTCTTGCTTAAACCGCGCAGCCTTAGCTGGATCGAGCTTGAGCTCATAAACGCCAGTGATCAACCCACGCACCCCTTCCTGCAACAAATCCCTGACCGAACGAGCACGGCGATATAAACCACTAGCGATTGACATTGGCACTTGAAATATCACGACACCGATGATGATGGCCACCATAGTTAAACCAAACACCAACAGATTAAGCGTAGCAAGGTAGGCTAACATACCGACGACTGTGACCGCCGACACCATCAACATGGGTATGGTGACAGCAGCAGCAGCAACGGTGTTCACATCATCTATGAGGATATTGAGTAAGCGAGAAAATCCCACTGCTTCCATACCATCAGTAGTCATTCCACTGATCTTATCGGCAATGGACAGGCGTAATTCTCCAGTTGCTGATTTCGCGATATTATTCACTAGGATGATCGAGGTCGCCTTACTGAGCAAAATCAAAAGACAGACCAAGAAATAAACCAGCACGCCGCTGTGAGTATCCACAATCGCAGTATTGTGCAAAGTGGGTACGACAGCTTGACGCTCTAATTCTTTCAAAACAAACGGAATAATTAAGCTATACAACAAGCCAGCAAGTGCACCTAACACCGACGCAAACACTAACAATTTTGGTGAATACCGAAACAACAACGTCAATATTGACAGTGGCTTAGCCGAAGAATCCGTCTTCATAACACCAACTCATCTTCATCGTCAAACTGGTTTTCATCAGTGTCAGCACGTCGCACTAGGCTTTCAGCAAATTTATCTTTCAGTGCTGATTCAACTAGCACCGCACAAGCGCGAATGGTAGGTGAAGAGAACAAGGCATTCAATGGAAATGCGATTTCAAAACTGGCGCGTATTTTTGTCACGAACTTAGTCGCCAACAAAGAATGTCCACCAATTTCAAAGAAATTAGATGTCACACCAAAATCATCGCGTTGCAACAATCCCTGACACATCTCCAACAGACGTTGCTCAATCTCGCTCTCTGGCAACACGATACTGGTATGTGCACGTGGCTGCGGCAACTTCTTCCTATCTACTTTACCGTTTGGATTAAGTGGAAACGCACTCAAGCACTCAATAATCGACGGCCGCATATAGTCGGGCAAATGCTCGGCCAAATGATGGCGTATCGCCTCAGTGATCGCCACTTGCTTCTCCATCGCGGCAGATGAAGTATAGTAAAGCACCAAACTACTTTGCTCAGTCAATACGTGTGCCACCGCTTGAGTTACTTCGGCAACGGCATTGGCTAGGGTTTCTATTTCGCCCATTTCTATGCGAGCACCACGCAAGCTCACCTGATGATCCACACGACCTAAAAATTCGTAATAACCATCGGACAATAGCCTGACACGATCCCCGGTACGATACAATCGATCGCCAGCACAATATGGGCTTGCGATAAATCGTTCGGCAGTCAACTCCGGTTGACCGACATAGCCAGCTGCAATAGATAATCCACCTATATACAACTCACCTGGCACACCCAAGGGTTGTTCTAAGCCAGCGTTATTGAGGACATAAAAACGGGCATGCTGATATGGGTGCCCGATACAATAGTGCGCTGGTGCTGCCACATCCGAGAGCTGAGCTTCATAACTACTACAGACAATCGCAGATTCAGTCATGCCGTACAAGGCGAGCAAGCGTATCGTAGGTCGCCATTGCTTAATACGTTTGAGTAAATTGTCTGGAACCGATTCACCGCCCACCAACAATAGGCGCAAATTCGGGTACAAAGAATGACTACCATTCGTACTCTCTACGACATCCAACCACTGTCGCATCAAACTCGGCACGGCATGCAATACCGTCACCTCTGAACTCATGATCACCAACTCTTCAATATCCTGCACTTGCGCTTTTTTCAGCAAATGCACGGTACCACCCGAACTCAGGGGAAGCATGATCTCCAATAAGGAAACTCCAAAAGCTTGCGAACCCAGTGTTGGCATACTATCCCAATCACAAAAATTCATCACTTTACGGTTCGCGTACAGAGAATAATAAAGATTGGCATGTGTAACCAATACGCCTTTAGGTTGCCCTGTGGACCCTGAGGTATAGATAAGATAGGCACCTTGCTGTGGATCGTTCGATTCCACATACTTGGTCACAATTGGTGTCGCCAACAACTGATCTAAGTACAGGCATTGATAGGCATCCTTATCAGCAAAACCAGCAAAATCAGCAAAACCAGCAAAATCCAAAGTCGGCGCTCTTTCTGACTTTGACGACGAATTGATAAGCAAGAACTTGACCCCAGAATCACTCACCATCAACTGAAGACGAGGTACCGGATAATGCGGATCTAAAGGAACATAGACCGCGCCCAACTTATAGATCGCCAACATCGCCACTACCAACTGGCTTGAGCGTTCCATCAGTACACCAATCGCAGTTTGTGCGACCGCGCCGTTAGCCGCCAAATGACCAGCAAGTAACTCCGCCTGCTGCTCTAATTCGGCGTAAGAAATGTGATTCTCACCCTCAACTATGGCAATCCGATGAGGCTGGGTTTTAGCGTGGTGTTCAAATAAGCGATGTACACAAACCGCTGTACCAGCGTCGCCGATCAAGTCTACTGTGTCTGTAACTACAGCAGACTGAGTCAGCAATGCCACAGTACTTGGCTTAGTATGTCCAGCGACACATGCCTGCAACAGCAGAACAAAATGATCCGACATTTTTTGTATACTAGCCGGATCGAACAAGGCGGTACTAAATTCCCAATTTAAGCTCATGCCCTCGTTGACAGCACACAAGTGCAGCGCCAAATCAAATTTAGAGACGGCCTGCTTTTGCTCAAGCAAGCTCACTTGCGCATCACTCAGATTCAAGGTCTGCGTCTGTTCATCCTGCACGACCAACATTATTTGAACCAGCGGGTTATAGGCCAAGCTACGCACCGGTGCAAGCTGCTCAACCAAAACATCAAAAGGAAATTGTTGATGACGCAAAGCACCAGCACTCACCTGTTTGGCTTGAGCAATGAGTTCCGAAAAACTCACCTCTTGATCCACCGCGTAACGCAAGGCCAAGGTATTGACGAATAAGCCAACAGCACCACTAAATTGAGCCGGGGTACGATTCGCTGCGGCGGTACCAAAGACAATATCGCTCTCACCACTGTAGCGAGCCAACAGCGCCGCAAACACCGCTTGATAAACAACGAAAGCTGTTGTTGCTTCTGATCGTGCCAGTGCGCTTATCGAATCCGACAAGGTTTTGGACAGTGGAAAGCGTAGATGCGCTCCCGCTACTGATTGCACGGCCGCTCGCTGACGGTCGGGCATGATGCTATGCAATTGTGGCGCACCTGCTAAGGTCTTGAGCCAATATGATTTAGCTAATTGATAGTCGGTCGAAGTATTCCAATGCTGCTGCCAAGTCACATAGTCGGCATATTGAACTCCGCGTTTCAAAACAAAACCATCCTCACGCGCAGCACCACAATAATGTGCATAAGCAGTACCCAAATCATCCAACATCTTGTGTGCGCTGTAGCCATCTGCAGCGATATGATGAACGTTCATACTCAGCACATATTGCTGCTCGCCTAGCGTAATTAAATGTGCCCGCAGAGGCAATTCCGTAGTGAGGTCAAAGCGATAATCTGCATCCTCAAGCAAAATTTCTGCCAGTTTTTCATCATGCTCTGAGGCTTGCGAAAGATCAGTTTCGAACAAAAGAAACGGCGTTGGAGCAAGCACGCTTTGCTGCGTCACTTGTGTTTCGTCAGCAGCAGGTTCGTAAACCGTTCTTAAGACATCATGGGCTTTAAACAGCGCCGAAAATGCCGACTGGAGCGCCGCTTTTTGCAGAGCGCCCTCGATTCGAAAAACCAAAGGAATATTGTAATAAGAACTCCCGTCAGCCATTTCCTCCATAAACAACATGCGTTGCTGAGCTAAGGAACACGCACTGGTGTAGGAAGGCGGATAGTCACGCGTCACCTCAGAAATTAAATTGCCACTTGCTTGAGTCGATGCAGCTTCGATCCAAGCGGCCAGTTGAGCGATGGTGGGGAACTCAAATAATTGCGCAATATCGATCGCCGGCAAAGAAAAAAGCTTAGCCACATGGTTGCAAATATCTACCGCTGCTAGCGAATCGCCACCAATTTCAAAAAAGTTCTCTTCTCGCCCCACGCTTGCACGATCAAGCACCTGACACCATATGGCACACAATTGAATTTCGATCTCGCCTTGGGGTGCCTGATTCGGCTTAGCTTCCTGCTGCTCAGACTGTGCCACACTATCAAGGCTACCCGCGATCAACATACTCCGTGTTTGCCTGCGCTGTATTTTACCGCTCGACGTCATCGGAATTTTATACGGCCGCAATAGAACCACTTGGCTAAGCGCCACTTCAAAATCACGTGCCACTTGTTGGCGTATCGCTGCAATCACCTCGTCGGTATTCACATGCCGAAAATCGGCGCGCTCTAGCTCTGCCACCACGACTAATTGTTCCTGCCCATCTTGATCCAGCGCAAAAGCGGCAACACATCCTGATCGCACAGATTTATGCGCGGCGGCGGCTGAGGCCTCAATATCCTGGGGATAATAATTGCGCCCACGGATAATGATAATATCTTTGATCCGTCCCGCTACATACAATTTTCCATCTACCTGTACGCCCAAATCGCCGGTACGTAAGTAGCGTAATCCATCATCTTCACATCCTAATATTTTTTGGCCAAAGGTCTCGCTTGATAATTCAGGTAGCCCCCAATATCCCGGTGAGACACTAGGACCGGCAATCCAAATCTCGCCGATCTCGGCATCGGAGACCAACTCT
>JAIELM010000163.1 GCA_019752975.1 Undibacterium sp.
AAGCCACATACTGTTCTAAAGCGATGGTCTCCGCCCTCACTTGCGGATTGATCCCAAGCTCTAGCAATTGCTGTTCAGTGAACATCCCTGCTAAGCAGTTGCGTATCACTTTGCGTCTTTGCGAAAAAGCCTTAGTCACGACTTGCTCTAGATTCTTTTGTTCGCAAGCGAGTTTTTCACGCTTAGGGATCATGCGCACGATGGCCGACTCGACTCGGGGCGGTGGGTCAAATGCGGTAGGCGGTACGATGAATAAGAGTTCCATGTGGTAGCGCCATTGCAGCATCACAGACAGGCGTCCATATTCCTTCCCCCCTGGTTCGGCCACCATACGTTCCACCACTTCTTTTTGCAACATGAAGTGTTGATCTTCGACTTGTTCTGCATAGTCGGCCAAATGAAACAGAAGAGGACTAGAAATATTGTAGGGAAGATTACCGACCACACGTAAGCGCCGACCATCAGATACAGGAATTGTTGCAAAATCAAATTGCAGTGCATCCCCCTCATGAATGATAAGTTTGGTTGGATCAAAGGTCTTTTTTAAGCGCGCAACTAAATCTCGGTCTAGCTCAACCACATGCAATTGCTTCAGTTCGTTGAGAAGTAAGCGGGTCATGGCGGCTAAACCCGGGCCTATCTCCACCATACTTTGATCTGCTTGCGGATTAATCGCGCTAATGATGTCGGAAAGGACTTGTTGGTCGGTCAAAAAATTTTGACCAAAGCGTTTTTTTGCTATGTGTTTCATTAATTTTTCTAATTTTTTTCTAAACTGCGCTAGGATGTTTTAAGATTTATTGGGCGTAACCGACTTCGCCATATTTTGACGCAGTACCATTTCTGCTGCCATTTTGATCGCCACCCGCATGCTGCCGGCGTCTGCTAAACCAGTACCGATTTTAGCAAGATCGAGTGCCGTACCGTGATCGACCGAAGTACGAATGAGCGGTAGTCCCAAAGTGATGTTGACGCCCAAACCAAAGCTGGCAAATTTAAGTACCGACAAGCCTTGATCATGATACATGGCGAGCACGCAGTCACAATCTTTGAGATATTTTTGTTGGAATAGCGTGTCAGCTGGAAAACTGCCGCGCACGTCCAGTCCTAAAGATTTAGCATGCTGAATAACCGGATTGATGACATCGATTTCTTCGCGACCAAGATAGCCATTTTCGCCAGCATGGGGGTTTAAACCTGTGACAAAAATACGCGGCTTGGCAATCCCAAATTTATGCTCCAAATCATGATGGATAATCTGTAGCGTACCTAATAAATCATCAAAACGTATCGCATCAGGCACCTCACGTAGGGGCAAATGCGTAGTGGCGAGCGCGACCCGCAAAGGCTGCGGCAAATGCGCCGACGCTTCGCAGGCCAACATCATGACCACATGCTGCGTCTTAGTCTGCTGCGCAAAATATTCTGTATGTCCAGTAAAGGCAATCCCAGCGTCATTGATGGTACTTTTTTGCAGCGGCGCGGTGGCGATGGCATCCACCCATCCCTGCTGCGTAGCCTCTATTGCAAAGTCCAGACTTTGCAACACCGAACGCCCATTTCTGGCGTCTAACTGACCCGCGACCACATGAGCTGCCAGGGGACAGTCGATGACTGTGATTTGATCTTTGCCACATCCGGGTAGACCGTTTAATCCGTTGCTTCTTAGGGCTTGTTGTGAGACGCCCATTAGGCGAATATTTTTATCCAAGTCTTGCGCTAACATGGCGAGAAAAGCCGCGTCACCGATCAACACAGGGCGAATTTCGGTGCGCAACTCCCAAGCAGCGAGTAGGGATATTTCTGGCCCTATGCCGGCTGGCTCGCCTACAGTAATAGCGATAACAGGACTAGAATTAGTTGAAGAATAAGAATAGGCCATGAGAATATCTCTAACGTAGAATGACACATTTTAAGTGATGATGCACACAGCTTCGAGGCTAGATAGCTTAATTATGCTTGCGCGTTTTCACTACGTAAAGTTGATCGAGAAAGCCTTCATTTTTCCTAAAGTTTCGTGAGCTTCACGAAACTCATGATGGATACATGCGCACAGAAACCGTGTCCACCCTATTTTTAGTGATGCTGCACACGGCACAGCGGAGATTGCCGCTCAATATACTATTTCTGATCTTCGCGGAATTCGACATAGGCACCGTCACGCAATTGACGTAACCACGTCTGCAAAGCTTCTTCCGATTTTCTGGAGCGCACTGCTTGTCTGGCATCGGTGCGTTGCTTTTCCTTATTATCTTCTGTCATTTTTCGTTCTAGCACTTGAATCAAGTGAAAACCTAACTGGGTTTCTACTGGATCACTCACTTCGTTAAGCGCCAACTTATTCATCACTGTTTCAAACTCTGGGAAGGTATCACCAGGGTGTATCCAGCCTAATTCACCACCTTTAGCTGCCGACGAATCTACTGAATTTGTTTTGGCTAATTCTTCAAACGTCGCCGTCTTGTTGGTAATTTTCTGCTTCAGCTCCAACAATGTACTTTTCACTTGTGCCGCGGTTAGAACTTGGGTGGCGCGCATCAAGATGTGACGCACATTGGACTGCTGTACTGTGTTCACCACTACTTCAGGTGCTTTATCGCGTTTACCCAGTAACTTCAGGATATGAAAGCCACTTGGGCTACGCACGATTTCGCTAATTCCACCTACAAAACTAATCTTATTCACCGCATCGATAAATAGTGGTGGAATTGCTTTTTGATCTTTCCAGCCGACCTCACCCCCTTTTAAAGCCTCAGACGCGTCAGAATAAGTGGCCGCCAATTTGGCAAAATCCTCACCGATACGCAACTTTTTATAGGCTTCCTGTGCTCTCGCATTACTCTTGGCAATCGCTTCTGGTGTCGCGTTTTCTGGTATACGCACCATAATATGTCCGAGATTAATTTCCTGATTTTTGTTTGGTGCCGCTTCTTGGGCTGCTAAGAAATTGTCGACCTCTAATTCCGATACCTGTATCTTGCTGTCCACCTCTCGCTCACGCACCCTCTGTATCATGATGTCATCGCGTATCTCTTCTCGGAAAGCACCAAAAGAAGTGCCGTCTTTTTCGATTTGATTACGCATTTCTTGCAAGCTAGTCTTGTTCTGCTCCGCCATTCTTTGCAAAGCGCGATCGAGCTGGATGTCATCGATACGCATACCGTTTTCTTTGGCCATTTGTATCTGTAATCTGTCGATGATCATGCGCTCTAAAATCTGCTTTTGCAACTCATCTCGTGCAGGAAGTGCAGTACCCTGTGCTTTTAAGTTACGTTCTATAGAATTTATTCTATCGTTGAGTTCCATTTTGGTAATAACTTCGTCGCCCACGACCACCGCGATACTGTTCACTACTTCATTTCTCGTCGTTTTTTTGACTGGAGCCTTAATGGATTGCGCCAACGCATCTTGAATAGGTGCGGTGGGAGAGGCAGTCTGTGCCACTTGCGCATTGACCGCGGTGGATAGTAACAGCGCAAACAAAGCAGAAACACAAGGTAATGTAGTAGAACGGTTTGAAAGCTTCATAGGCAAGTTGTGTCGCATAGTGATCCAAAACTCATAAAAAATTAAATAAGATGCAAGGCGCCGCAATTTAACAAAATTGGCGAAAGCTGCAATATACACGCTAATACTACTAAAAAACATAGGACTTACGCAAAACAGACGCTAGCGTCGTTGCGTTCGCCTTGTCGTACCAAAGTACTGCCTGCGGCTCCGCGCCTAGCCAGCGCAATTTTGCGTAAGTCCTAAAAACAGCTAAGTCAAAACAGGACTTGCACAAAACTGTACCAGCGCTGAAATTGCACCGCTGGGAACGGTTTTGAAAAACACTAACTAGAACTTTACTTTACCGACTGATAGCCCGTAATCGCCTTCTTCATGGTCTCTAGTGGATTAGATCGTCCTAATTTACCTAGCCCATTGAATTCCAATTGAAAAGCGAAGCCCGAGTTATTGTTCAAAATAGTGGTCGCAAATCGATGTGCAATCAAACGAAATGCCCAACAATCGGCATGGTATTCAAAACCTGCCAAACTCTCTACCATACTATGATCCAACAATGAATAATTCGCCTTACCCACAACATACCAGCGCTGCGCCAACGGCCACTGTCCTGAGAGTTCCAGTTGTTTCAGGACATCTCTTTGAAATTGCCATTGCAGGTTAAGAATTTTCTTCGCCTCTGGCTGCCAGTGTGCGGCGTAACTAGAGCGCAAAACTTTCCTATCACTTTGACTCACTTGCAAGGCCGCGTCGAGATTAAAAGTATCCGATACTTGCCCCGTTGCGGCCATTAAGAAATCAGAACGGCTAGGATTGACCTTGCCGTCTAGAGTCACCTTTTGAGTATTAAAATAGAAGCGCTGACCGAAGGACAATTTCACCCTTTCTCGACCATCATCTTCGATAAAGCGCGAAGATAAACCGGCGGTAATTTGGTTCGCATCACCTATCCTATCGTAGCCAGTAAAACGATTTTCACTAAAGATTTGGGCATAATTGAAGTCGGCTTGTGCGGTATCAAATAAAGGGAAATTTTTCTGATCGCGATACGGTATGTTCACATAAAACAAGCGCGGCTCTAAGGTTTGCGTCATGTTTTTGTCAAACCACTTAGCCTGTCTTTCAAAAACCATTCCGGCATCCAAGGACATGCTAGGCAGTGTCCGCTGCATAGACCTCGCTTGCCCAACGGGGGTGTTCTCCAATTGATAGCTACTGGCGTAATAACTCAGTTTAGGCACAACAAAATACCCTGGCTGTATATAGGGTAGCGATACCTGTCCATTAATTAAAGCACGTTGACCACGCACCGCGGTGGGATGATAAAAATCAGTAAGTTGACTATCCACACTCCAATCTATACCGCCAACATCGTACTGCCCAGCGTGCAGACTCAGTTGAGGCAAGCGTTCGTAAGGAACACCAATCGGCGAGCTGATATCTTGCAAAACCTGATAGCTACTAGTACGCAAAGAGGCATTCCAAAAACTGCCGTAATAATCCAAACCGACTTCTTGTGGCAATAGACGTTGCGCGGTCTTGGCACTGGAATTGGAAAAGTCCGTGGGATAATTATTGTCCGACGCCTTATTCACATTCCACGAAAAAATCAATTGCGGCATGATTTTTTGCATGTGTACCGAACTGATTTCGTAACGAATACTTGGGTTTAATTTATCGCGCGCAGCAACGCTGTCATGCATGAACTCGAGATTGGTTTCACCGGAATAATTCTCACCTAAATAACGTCCATCTATACCCAATTGCAAACCACGCTTTTCGATCAGTTTCGGCTGCAAAGTAAGATCACGGTTAGGTGCAATATTGAAGTAATAAGGGATGGCAATTTCGTTACCACCTTTGGGCGTGTGTCCCCAAGTCGGTGGTAAAACCCCAGATTGCCTAGCATCTGATAGTGGGAAACTAAGCTTAAACCATGGCAATATCGGTAAAGGAACGCCCTTAAAATACAAAGTCGCGCCACTGGCGACGCCACGATCTAAACCGGTGTCCAAGCTAATCGTATCGGCTTGTAGATACCAATCTGGTGACAGGCCGGGACAAGTACTGTAAGTGCCGTTATTAATCGTAGAGCGCTCTTCGCTAGCAAAATCGATACGCTCAGCCTTTCCTTGTGCCTTATTCTTAGCCAAAAAATAGCTAGGATTCAGCACATAACCTATGCCGGATTCAAGAATAATACGCATGACGTCACCACGATAGCAATCCTGATCACGCTGTAAGCTCACATTAGCTGTAGCGTCTAATTGATCTTCCACTTGTTGATAATGGGCTTTATCGGCTTTAAAGACCATATTGCCACGAATCACTTCAACCAAATCATCGAGATCGGCATAGATATCGGGCACGCCGTGGATATTTTCCGCCTTCAACACCGTGCTAAGCTCAACAGGAGTCGCCTTGATGTCGGGTTTAACAGTACTAGCAACTGGATTTGGCGTTTGGTTTGAAACTGGATTGGGCATTGAGCCAACAACAGACGCGCTAGCAGGAATCGGCGCTTGTGCGTAGGCTGGCGCAAACGCGGCGAACAATATTCCCGCGATGCTACTCTTTACCACATAAGGAAATGGGCAAAATCCGGGCAAAGCCTGTGGAGAATGCGATAATATGGTTTTTTGGCAGCGTGTTTTCAGGTGCATGTGAAACAATCAATGGCTCATTTAATTATTAGCCAGCTATTATAGGCGCAAACGGCCTAGGCACTAAGCGCCTTAAATCAGATTACCTCAGATGAGTACTTAAGTGCGTCTGTTAAGTGCTTCTGATTAGCGACAACGCAAGCTCACATTGTCTTTTAGAAATCTACTCACTTTATTATGTCTTCTATCCTCGAAAATCAAGATTTCACAGCCTTAGCTACTTGGCTTAACAGCATAACTGCTCCGGCTATCGATATCGCCAGTCTACGTATCGCCTCAGAAGACGCCAGTTTACGTAAATATTATCGCGTCAACGCCCAAAATAGTACGCAAACTTATATCGTCATGGACGCCCCACAGCCGGCGGAGGATGTCAGACCTTTTATTCAGATTGCACAATTATTTGATCGGTTGCATCTGACAGTACCTCAAGTCTTAGCACAGGATACCGCACAAGGTTTTTTGCTGCTGACCGATCTCGGTACCAACATGTATTCTCACGCGCTTAATCATGACTCCGCCCATCACTTATACAGCGATGCCACCGATGCCCTGATTCTGTTACAGAGCCAAAGTCAGCCAGAAGTTTTACCGGAATACGATAGAGAATTTTTGTTGCGTGAATTACGTATTTTCCCTGAATGGTATATTGGAACTCACTTAGGCGTCACGCTAAGCAGCGAGCAAAACGCGAGCTTAAATCAGGTATTTGTAGCCTTGCTCGCCAACATTCTGGCGCAACCACAAGTGTTTGTGCATAGGGACTTCCATTCACGCAATTTGATGGTAATGGACAAGGGCAATCCCGGCATTCTCGATTTTCAAGGTGCCTTATACGGCCCCATCACCTACGATCTGGTCTCGTTATTGCGCGACGCTTATCTGCAATGGGACGAAGAAATGGTCTTAGATTGGGCCATACGCTACTGGGAAAAAGCCCGTAAAGCAGGCCTACCGGTCGCCCCCGACATCGATAGTTTTTATCGCGATTTTGAATTCATGGGGCTACAAAGACATCTCAAAATCCTAGGCATCTTCGCTCGTTTAGCCCATAGAGACGGCAAGCAAAACTACCTAAAGGATATTCCCCTGGTGATGCAATATGTGCGCAAAACTGCACAACGCTACAATAGCTTAATTCCCTTGTTACGCTTATTGGACGTATTGGAAAATACTGCGCCTCAAGTTGGGTATACGTTTTAAATGAAAGCGATGCTACTTGCCGCTGGTCGCGGCGAAAGAATGCGACCACTCACCGATACCTGTCCCAAGCCGCTACTCAAACTACGCGGTCGCCCATTGATCGTGTGGCATATCTTAAATTTAGTTAAAGCAGGCATCACCGAGATCGTGATTAATCACTCCCATTTAGGTCATATGATCGTGAGTGCTTTGGGTGATGGTAGTCAATTTGGTGCCAAAATTACTTATTCATTTGAGGAAGTGGCATTAGAAACCGCCGGTGGTATTGCACAAGCTTTGCCACTTTTAGGACCCGATGCTTTCATCGTAGTTTCTGCCGATATTTACACACCACATTTTAATTTTGAAGACTGCAAGAACACCCTCGAAGACAAGGATATGTGGGGCAATCCTCATCCTTTAGACAAGCGCGATATGGCTTGGCTGTATATGGTGAAGAATCCGGATTTTCACCCGGAGGGCGATTTTGGCTTGAGTTTAATGGGCTTATCTAATCATGCTTTACCGGGTGAAAGCAAAGTCACATTCGGCAATATCGGTGTCTATAGACCAGAGATATTTAGTCATATTCCGTCAGGTACATCGGCCAAACTAGGCCCACTATTACGTGAACTAGCAGACCGTGGACAACTTGGTGGAGAGATGTATCGTGGCATTTGGCATAATGTGGGGACACCTTTACAATTGGCCGAACTCAATACACCCGTGATCCCCCAACGCCCATCATGAACAGCTTTATCCCCTTCATCATTTGTGGTGCGGGACCGGTCGGTCAAGCACTCGCGCTGCTACTCCATAAAGCCGGAATCGCAGCACAAGACATTTTGCTGATCGATGCAAAAACCGGTGAAGCTGCTCAGCAAGACCATCGCAGCATCGCACTCTCACACGGTAGCCAACAAATTTTACTTAGCATTTCCGCACCCACTTCGCACACTACCGAAATCAGAGAAATCCATATCTCAAGGCGCGGTCACTTTGGTCGTTGCATGATCAAGGCGAGCGATTATCAACTCAAAGCAATGGGCTATGTGGCACGTTATGGCGCTATTTTGCAGCCTTTGGAAGAAGCATTAACACGGGCTAACATTAAAATTCTACGTCCAGTACAAGTGGCGCGAGTGGAAGAAAACGAGCAATTGGTAACGCTACATTTGGCGGAACAAGAACCAATACAATGTCAGGTTTTTATACAAGCCGAAGGCGGCACCTTCGATACACAGGCCACCACGGCGAGCAGTCACCCTTACCAACAAACCGCGATCATCAGTCACGTTCACTGTAGCGCCGCGATTATGGGGCGTGCCTTCGAACGCTTTACCGAACAAGGGCCTTTAGCCCTGCTACCACAAGACGATGGTTACGCCTTGGTTTGGTGCGTAGAATCAGAGCAGGCGCAGGCATTAATTGCACTCGATGACGCGACATTTTTAGCGGCATTACAGAATACTTTCGGGAACAGACTAGGTCAATTTTTGAGCGCCACGCCACGCCATCATTTCGCACTTGGACTCAACTGTCAGAACCATGCCAGTACACGCACGGTGAGAATCGGTAACGCCGCACAAACCTTGCATCCGGTAGCAGGTCAAGGTCTCAATCTAGGCTTACGCGACGCTCACGTTTTAGCCGAACAATTAGCGAGAACCAATCCCCTAAGTGCAGCAGAAATTCAAATCGCTTTACAAGCCTATCTACGCTTGAGAAAAGACGACAGACTAAGCACCATCAAGATTACCGACACCATGGCAAAGATTTTTTCTCATGAAAATGCGAATCAAATCGGGCTGGGATTAAGCTTAAGTTTGTTAGATTTTTTTAAGCCTGCAAAAAAAATTCTTGCGGAGCAAATGATGTTTGGATGGCGGGTTTAAGTGTGGATAAGGAGAATGTAGAGCGGGTAAAATCTGCGACACAGATGCTGATTCATCCGTATAACTTCTACCACGCCCTACAAACCGCACTTATTTCGGCACGTTATCGATGTTCACCAGCCCCAATTGACATGGGCGAATCACCTGTGGAATCAACAGGACTCCGGTAGGCGGGTAACTATAGGTATAAGAAGTCACCGTATTATCAACTAAAATTTGACAAGACGCCTTAGACGACGCTTGCAAAATAATAATGGCGGTGGAATTTGTTGGATTGTGTGGTTGAGGTACACGTACCGCCGCAGTCCACAAAGAGCCACCACCAGGACCGTTGCTAATATAGGCATGGGCTGCCTGCATCAGAAAAACACTCGTTGCAAGTCCACAAATCACAAACACTACATTAGCTATTTTTTTCAGATAATTCATTTACGTCTCCATATAGATTATTAAGTTAACAAAATAAATAAACTCAATTAAACCAGTAAAAATGATAGACGCTAGCCAGTTCAGTTCCCATACAACAGAAAATCGGCGACTACCCTCAATCAATTTCTACATAATGCAATCGAGTAGAACACGCCGCAAATCAATAAAAGCTTTAAATAAATTGAATTCGTGGCGCGCAAAAAGTATAAGTCATTTATAAAACTCATTATTACCAATATTAAAAATAATCATATTACGTAACACTTCTTAACATTGGAACTTACCACTAGGACTTACGCAAAATTGCGCTGGCGAGAGCCTGCCCTCGAATGCTTGAATCGGGGGAGCGGAGCCACCCGCAATACAATTGCACGTCACCGCAAACCAACAACGCCAACGTCGATTTTGCGTATCTATGGACGCCTTCCTTTTTGCAAGTGATTTTTTGATTTTTTCCTATGGCTTTATTTGCTTGCCTCTACTTATCCCAAATCCATGTCGCGCGTTAGCATCTTCTTGTAGACGATTTTGCCTTTCTCATCTAGCCCTATTTCGGCAAATACCGACTTAGCAATATCCAAACCCATCACTTTTACGATAGTATTCATGATGGACTATCCCACTCCTTGTTTGCCTTTCGGCCAAGCTGATCGGCTTGGCACATGAATTTCATTAAGTCCTAAGCTCCTATGTTTAATCTGTATTACTATTACACTCTTCTATTTATTTAGGACTTAGGCAAGACAGACACTGGCGTTATTGCGTTCGCCTTGTCGTACAAATGTGCTGCCTGCGGCTCCGCGCCCCCGATTCAAGCAGTCGAGGGCAGGCTCTCGCCAGCACAATTTTGCGTAAGTCCTATTATTTTACGATTCAGCACTAATTTGGTTTTTTTATAGGATCTTTTGTTTTGGCTCGTCACTTCGTTTATTTCAACAGAAACAATCAAGCAGTGTCTAAGGTGAGATGTTCGCCCTATCATAGTTCGAGAAAATATGTTTGTGGCATGATTGCCATAGTGCTTAGCAGTGTCAGCTTGACCCTAAAAGCGCAAACACCAATTACACTAAGCCCACAATTAAGCACGCAATTAAGCGCGCAATTAAGCACGCAAATAAGCACACAATTAAGCCCGCAGCTCAACTCAAATTCAGATGTCAATTCAAAGTCATTCGTCTATCAACCACAATATGTGATTGGGCTGCCGCTACGTGCTCTGGAATTCCTTGGCAATACAAAAATATCGACAGAAGCTTTAAATCATGTCCTACAAGATTTTTTAGGAAAATCGATTTCGGCTAGTGATGTTGAAGAGATGCGCACGCGCTTGAGCAAGATGTATGTCGATCAGGGTTATCTTAATTCAGGCGCGGTGTTTGTGTTGCCAAGTTCGCCCTCTACTAGTGATCGCTTGCAATTTCAGATAATTGAAGGACAAATACAGGAAGTACGGCTTCAGGGTTTGCAAGGTTTACATGAGCGCTATATCAAGCAACGTCTGCCGAGTACCAACCAAGTACTAAACATGCAGGCATTGCGGGAGCAATTTCAACTCCTATTGCAAGATCCTCTGTTTGAACGCATACAAAGTCGCCTACTACCGACGGGCACTTTGGGTGAAGCCATATTGGAGCTCGATGTCGTGCGTAAGCCCAGCTACAGTTATTCGTTATTTGCCAATAACTACCGTTCGCCAGCGATTGGTGAAGTGATTCTCGGCGCCTCTGCGACCGTGCGCAACTTGACTGGGAATGGCGATGCCTTCGACGTGCAAGCGGGAAAAAGTCATGGCGCTACGCCTTATCATCTGGCTTGGACGACTAGCTTGAGCGACCCTAGCCACAGTCTTCAGATCAGTTGGGATCAGGGACGTAGTTCAGTGGTGGAGGCGCCATTAGATTTGGTCGATATTCATAGCCAGACCAATGCTTTGGAATTGAAGTGGAATCACGTTTTAACTCAGACTTTGTCGCGTCGGATTGATATTGGGATTGCGCTGAATAAGCGGCAAACCAGAAGTAGTTTGTTGGGCGAAGATTTTTCTTTTAGCCCTGGCGAGGTGAATGGTCGTTCTAGAACGCAGGTTTTGAAATTCTCCCAAGAATGGAGTGAACGTGGTGAAACCGACGGCTTATTACTGCGTTCTATCTTCCATTTTGGTCGAAATAATTTGCAAGCCAACGAACCACCGTCTACGGTAGGAACTGAAAATACAGCTGTGCCACCGCGTCAGTATTGGATGTGGAACGGACAGCTACAATGGCTTAAGCAAATTTCTGGCTGGGACGCACAAATTTTGCTGCGCAGCCAGTGGCAATGGAGCTCTATGAGTTTGATCTCTATGGAAAAAATGGCGGTAGGAGGCATAGCCACTGTACGCGGCTTTAGGGAGGGCAGCTTATTGCGAGATCAGGCACAAATGTTCAGTGTCGAGTTTCACAAAAATTTGTTTAAGGATGCGGCTAAATCGAGTCAAGTATCGGCTTACCTATTTGTCGATGACGGACGCGGAAAAAATCATCACGAAGTAGCGCAGTCCATGTCTTCTTACGGCATAGGATTAAAGGCGCAATACGCGGCCTGGTTTGCTGATCTCAGTTTCGCTAAACGTATCGAGGTTCCCACACATCTCGCGCACCAAGAAAAAACGACCTGGCAAGACAAAGGTGTGCAGTTGCAACTCGCTTATAAATTCAATTAAGTATGGAAAACATGAAGCTAGTGCCCCAAAACCGATACCCTAGTCGACACCTTAGTCGACCCACAATGACCACACGGCGAGCATTATTCGGGCTGTGGTCAGGCGTGTTTTCTGGCTGGTTGGGTTGCGCATGTTTGTTGTTTTCGCAGCTGACGCAGGCGCAAGATATCGGCAGTAGTGCCACCACGCCAGCGGCATCGTATGGCACCTGCCAATCAAGTTTTTTAATCAAACTGCAGCTGTTACGCGCACGCTATCAAACTGAAGGCGATCAGGCGATGCGGGGCGCTGCCGCCTTGGAATTGGCGCTACATTTGCAGCAAATGGGACGCTATCAAGAGGCTTATCATGTTGTGCAAGAGGCCTTGAACCAAACACTCCTGCCATTACAACGTGCGCATGCATTGGTTGCGCTAGGAAATATCGATATCGAATTGGGACGCCGAGATCTGGCCGAGCAAGCCTATCGTGATGCTATTGGAATTGCACCTGGTGTGGCCGAAGTCACGCTGAGTGTCGCACTGAATCAATTGGGTCTATTACCCGCTAAGCAAATAAGCACAAGTGCATTGAAGTCGGTCGAAAACACATTACAGCAGCTCCCCGACGATGAGATGAAGGCGCGCTTTTTGGTGCAATACATTTTACAAGCGAAACGCAGTGGCGCGTTTACTTCGAGTTATTTGGAACAAAATTTAGAACAGGCTTTACTGATCGCGAACTCAATTGGCTCGCGCTATTTGCAAATTGAAATTTTGGATCAGCAGGCGCAATTATTCGAGGAGCGGGAGCGAGATAGTGAATTGATGGCTGTCTCAGATCGTGCGATTCTCTTGCTGCAGCAAATTGATGCACCAGAATTGATGATTGCGATTGAGGCGAGGCGCGGTCGGGTTTTTACACGACATCAGCAAATTCAGAATGCGATTAAAAGCTTTCAAGCCGCAGCACGCTATATTCGAGAAATTCGCCAGGATATACCGGTCTCTTATGCACAAGGACGATCAAGCCTGCGCGAAATCATCGATCCGGTTTACCTAGGATTGGCTGATGCTTTGCTCAAACAGTCCGAACAGAGCAAGCCGGCGGAGCGGGCCATGATGCTGTATCAAGTACGGGATGTGATTGAGGAAATTAAACAGAATCAATTCGATGATTATCTCGGGAATCATTGCAGTACCAGCGCCGCAAACTCGGCTTCAGAAAAAAGTGGGAGTAAAAGTCAGGATTTGAGCTCATCCAAGTCACTGCGATTGGCAGCGGGAACCGCCGTGTTGTACCCAATTATCTTCCCCGATCGCTTAGAGTTATTGCTAGAAACCTCGGATGGCATCGTAGGCCATAGTGTCGCCATCAATGCAGAAAAATTGAATCAAGATGTCATGGCGCTGTCGAGCGCTTTGCGCGCCAATCACACTTACCAGACTTTGTCGCGTCGTCTGCATCGAGTATTATTGGCGCCCTTGGAGCAAGAATTAAGTTCACGAAAAATTGCAAACTTGGTGATTGTGCCGGATGGCGTATTGCGCCTGTTAGCTTTTGCCGCACTTCATGACGGCAAACAGTATGCAATAGAAAAATACGCCATCGCGATTTCACCAGGCTTACGCATCATCGCTCAGCAAGGGCCACAAAATGACCCACAGCGACCGGATGCTGCGCCCCATACTGTGCTGTTGGCAGGCCTTAGCGAACCTGGTGCTGTGGTAGAACGCTTACCTGATGAATTGGTAGATCAGCTATTACAGGAAGACGAAACCGATAGCGATCAATTGCGTCGCAGCCTAGTCCGACAAAGGGCGTTACGAAATAGCACAGCCACTACCAGCAGTGCGCCCCTACCACAGCAAGTTGATGGCGCGAAAACCGTCGTGGAAGACGCGCAACTCATTTCGGAAAAGTTAAAGCATGTTTTGCGATTGGACGGTGTTCAAGCGGAAATCACTTCTTTGCATCAGATCGTGCATGGTCGCACCATGTTAAATCAAGAATTCACTTCCAGCAATTTTGCACAGCAGGTGCGCAGCGGTCAATTTGATATTGTGCATGTCGCATCGCACGGCATTTTTGGAAGTAGTGCAGAGAAGACTTTTATCTTAGCCCATGATGAGCCTATTACGATCGATCAGTTTCAGACCTTGCTGTCGGCAGATGGTTTAAATATACGCCCTTTAGACTTGCTCATTTTATCGGCCTGCGAAACAGCGGAAGGCGACGATAGAGCGCCTTTAGGAATCTCGGGTGCCGCTTTGAAAGCGAAAGCCCGTAGCGCTATAGGCTCGCTATGGCCGGTATCGGATCTGGCGGCGAATCAATTAATGCAGCGTATATACGAGAATTACATCAATAAAAAACTAAGTAAAGCGCAATCTTTACGACTAGCGCAGTTGGATTTGATGCGACAAGCCTTGTATGCACATCCTAGCTATTGGGCGGCCTTTATCTTGGTGGGGAGTTGGTAATGAAGCGACAAGCGATACAACAAGCGATGCAACAAACGATACGACAAGCGATGCAAAAAAAAATAAATTCACCTCAAGCACCAAAAAAATTACTGGCAATGGCGGCGCTCAGCTGCTTGCTTAGCGCAAATGGCGTGGTGTTCGCTGATGTACGTACTGATGGTAGTTTGGGCGCAGTACAAGCATTGAGTGGCAACATGATAGTCCCGCAAACTTTGGGACAGATCAAGGGGCAAAATTTATTCCATAGTTTTTCCCTGTTGAATGTCAATGCCGGCGAATCATTAAGCTTCACCACCACCGATAGTTTTCAAAATGTCGTGACACGTGTCACCGGTGGCACGCCGACCACTATACAAGGTTTGTTGCAGCTTAGTGCAGCGACGGGTTCCAAGCCTAATTTCTATTTGATCAATCCGAATGGCATTGTCTTTGGTGATGGCGCCATAATTGATGTCCCTGCGGGTTTGCATTTAAGTACCGCGAATTATTTACAATTTGCTGACGGCCGGTTTCACGCCGACCTGAACGCCGCTAGCAGTTTATCTACCGCGGCACCAGAAGCCTTTGGTTTTCTTGGTGGTACGAACGCCAGTGTGCGATTCGCTGACTCTGTAAAAATTGAGTCAGTAGGAGCACGCCCTATCAGTTTGATTGCGGGTGAAATCAGTATTGACAATACCGTGCTCCGTAGTGATGGTGGAGATATTCGTGTCATGGCGGTAGCCGATGCCAAGCAATTGATTGACACTAGTATGCGCGCAGACATGCGCTCGGATCTAAGAGGCAAGATAGAGATCACCAATGCTGGACATTTAGATTCTTCTGGTAGCGTCGGTGTTGACGGTGGAAATATTATGGTCAGTGGTGGCAATATTCAAATTGGCTCACCTGAGCGCGAGTCGTTTCGCGGCATCGCCAGTAATGCCACAGCGCTCAGTGGTAAGGCCGGGAATATCACGGTGAATGCAACTGGTACCCTCACGATTGTGGGGGGGAATAGCGTCACCTCGTCAACCTATGGCAAATCCGATGCGGGTTCCGTCACCGTACATGCGAGAAACATGTTAATTGATGGCCAAAATCTGACTTCGGTGGGAATTCATAGCAATGCAGAAAGCGGAACGGGAAACGCAGGCCACGTCGATGTTAGGATAGACGAAAGCTTGCATATTCAAAACGGCGGTGCGATTGCCACCTCCACGTTTGCCGAGGGCAAGGCTGGGTTTGTTGCGGTCAATGCCAAGAATATTGTTCTAGATGGGCAAGGTATTGTCACAGGTATTGTGAGCGACACCAACAGCCATTTTTCAAATGCGGGGCTGGGTGGCGAAGTGTCAGTGCAAGCGACTGAAAAAATTTCTATCCTTAACGGTGCTAGTATTTCGGCCTCCTCATTTACTGTCGGTAATCGCTATACGGCAGCCTCAGCAGGAAAAATTTCTATACTAACGAAGGACTTGTTCCTAGACGGACTAGGCAATACTAGAACCGGTGTGCGTAGTTTCACCGCCAGCGTAGGCAATGCCGGCAATATTGAGATTAAAGCGAGTGGTGACGTAAGCATAGTCAATGGCGCCAATATTACGACAGAGACGAACTATCTCGGGGCCGGTGGTAACATTGCTTTGCGTGCGAAGAATCTTTACATTGACGGTCAGGGCGATAAACACACAGGAATTTTCAGCAATGTCGGCACTCAAGGCAGAGCTCAAGCGGGTAACGTCAATGTCCAAGTCGATGAGCTCTTACGTCTACAAAATTCCGCCAAAATATCCAGTTCTACCGATAGTTATGGGCGTGCCTCCGCAGGATCCATATCGATAGAAGCGCGCAATATTGAACTGAGCGGTGCGCTAGATTCTAGTTTGCCACGTACTGAAATTGTAAGTACCGCCCACGCCGATGATTATGATCTTTATTCGACTGGTAACGCGGGATCGGTCACCGTCAAGACAAGTGAAAACCTACTTCTGCAACATGGTGCCAGCATTTCTTCGAGCACCTATTACAAAGGAAGCGCAGGCACAGTCAAAGTAGACGCGCGCAATTTGGCGCTAGAAAGTGACGCTGTAATTAGTTCGGAAGCAGGTGAATTTTCCTCGGGACAAACCGGCAATATTAGTTTGCATGCAGCCGAGGCGATACGTGTTGATCATGCGCAGGTCTCAATTCGAAATCTAGCGACCGTTGCAAAACCAGAAGTGATTATCGGCACTAGCCTGCAACTACAAGCCGATGCCCTACAACTAGATCATGCCGACATTACCGCTGCATCGAGTGGTAATGTGTCGGCGAGTCAAATTCAAATTGATTTTGGACGGCAGATGCGTTTATCACCTTCCTTGATTACCACCAGTGCGGTCAGTGGTAATGGTGGAAGTATTCGCGTAACTGGTAATGGCGCTTTGATTTTGCAGCAGTCGCAAATTAGCACCTCGGTGACCGGTGTTGATAATGGCAACGGTGGAAATATTG
>JAIELM010000311.1 GCA_019752975.1 Undibacterium sp.
CTACCGTATTCTTGCCGTGAATCCGCAACAGGCTGGCAATCGCATTTTGGGTGAGATTTGTTACGCTAGCCTGACCGAAGCGCAACAGGCCAGCGGCTTGGTGATTGATATCGTGGATTGTTTTCGTAAGACGGAGGACATCCCTGCAGTTGTTGTCGAGGCGATCGCGATTAAAGCGGCTTGTGTATGGATGCAACTGGGCATTGTCAATCAAACTGCTGCTGAGCATGCGACGGCAGCAGGACTATTGGTAGTCATGGATAAATGTACGAAAATTGAACATCGTCGCATGCTAGTCAAATAAGGGGAGCTGTGTCACTTGCTTCTTCTCGGACAAACCTACACCTAAGCCTAATAATCGTACTGGTAGTTGTCGTCTTTGGAAGCCGTTACACACCAACTCTGTGAAGGTTTTTTGATCGATCTCATCTGCACGACATTCGACCGTGGTTTGTTTAAAATCCTTAAAGCGGATTTTGATACATAGCTTATGGATGTGTGGCTGCGCTTGGGTGCGTTGTATTTGCTTTTCTAACGCCGTGTAGAGTACAGGAATTTCCGCGATGCAGGCAGCCAAATCAGGTAAGTCGTGGCTATAGGTTTCTTCTACGCTCACAGATTTTCGTTCGGATGTACTTTGCACCTGTCGTGGATCAATGCCGCGACAAAGAGAATGTAATCTGCTGCCCATTTTGCCAAAATGTTGTAACAGATTCGGCAGTGACCAAGACAAAAGATCGCTACAATTCTGCACACCCAATTGTTGCAATTTGCTGGCAGTGACTTTCCCCACACCGAACAAACGTGCTACTGGTAAGGTTGCGACAAAATGTTCTACCTGCTCAGGTAAAATCACATAGAGACCATCTGGTTTATTCCAGTCGCTGGCGATTTTGGCGAGAAATTTATTCGGCGCCACTCCAGCCGAGGCTGTAATGCCCACTTCATCGGCGATACGAGCGCGTATCTCTTGGGCGATGCGGGTGGCGCTGCCTCGATGTTGTAGTGAGTGACTGACATCGAGATAGGCCTCGTCTAAGGAAAGTGGTTCTACCAGTTCAGTATAGTCGCGGTAGATGCCTAAAATTTGACGCGAGGCGAGCCGATACTTTTCCATACGTGGCGGTAGCAAGACCAGATCCGGGCAGCGCTGTAAAGCTTGCGAGGTAGGCATGGCTGAGCGCAGGCCAAAACTGCGCGCTACATAATTACAGGTGGCGAGCACACCGCGTTGATCTGCTCGTCCGCCTATTGCCAAGGGTAAGTCGCGCAAACTTGGATCGTCACGCATCTCCACCGCTGCATAGAAGCAATCGCAGTCGCAATGGATGATTTTTCGCTGTGGTGACGCGGACATGAACCTACATTCCTTCCTTGCCCGCTAAAAAAGTGGGGAATTGAAATACTATGGCAAATACTGATCATACACTCAGTATATCATCTCAATTCGGTGGTGACAAAAGCGGTAAAATAGTTCAGTATGAGCGTGTCCATATTAACGATTTTCCTCCCTCCATGTGCTCTATGTCACTCGACTCCGGCGCTCACGCTACCAAGGCAGATCATGCGACCGTAACGCGTGAGAAAGCGCTCGTGCCGCTCGGACTTGATGTGCAAAATCTCCTACATCTCTTGGGTGAACAACTTTGGGAGTGGAACTTAGTGAAAAATGAGATGCTGTTTACAGCGGCATTTCATGCTGACTTGGGCTATCAATCCGGCGGGTGGGGTAATCACCTAGACGAGTGGCTGAGTCGGATTCATCCTGCGGATACCCAGCAGACCACCTTGATGATGCGTGAATGCATACAAGGGCATACCGCGCGATTTGTGAGTGAACATCGCTTACGATGTCAGGATGGTTCTTGGAAGTGGGTGTGTCTACGTGGCGTTGTGGTGAGAAAAAATGCGCAGGCAAGGGCAGTTTGTATGCAAGGGACGGTCGCGATTATTGCTGATCCCCATTTACGCGCCGAATTTTCCAATCAAGCGACCACCCCAAACGAAGCAACCGACCTTAGTTTGTCTAAGCAATTTCCTAAAATATGTTTTTTTCAGTTTCAGCGTTTTTCGGGAGGACATTGTTGTCTGCCTTATGCCAGTGATGCGATCAATTCGCTACATGGAGTGAGCGCTCAGGAAGTGAAAGATAACGCCATCCCTTTGTTTGCAACGGTGCATCCAGAGGATGTTGAAAGCTTGCGTACTAGTATGAAACAGTCCGCTCTTTCCCTTCAGGTTTGGCACCTCGACTATCGGCTACAGGCTCTTTATAACGAGCGCCATATATTCGGTGAGGCTTATCCAACTCGGCTAGGTGATGGTAGTGTAATCTGGCACGGCTTCTTGGCCGACGTCAGTAAAAGTAAGTCACTTGAACGGCAGTCAGTAGAAGCCGAACGAAAAAAACTTGAGATGGAGGTCAAACATTTTGAGAATATTTTGCGCTCTGGGCGTGATCGTTATAAAAAACTCGCCAGTGAATTAGAGCTCATGTTTACCCATGCGCCTTTAGCGATTATGCTGGTGCATAAACATGAGATCATGCGTGCTAATCCTCAGTTGGCACAAATTTTTGGCTATAAGGATGCAAAAGAAATGTTAGGTTTGAACATTGCCAGCATGCATGAAAGCCCCAGTGTTTATCAACTATTACGAGCAGAAATTGAGCCGCAATTGAGTGTCAATCGCGTTACACAAATACGCTGTTCTCTGAAACGAATAGACGGTACCTCTTTTGATGCCAGACTAATCGGGCGGGCACTGCCATCGGTTCATTTTGTCGATACTAGTGTGTGGATGGTAGAGACATTGTAGGGTATGCCGAGCGCAGGATTATTGAACATGGCGCGCTCCGTGTATGTGATCCTGTCCTTGTGTATGGAAGACCTTATATTGGCGCGTTTAAGCTAGGATTTTCATGAGGATTTGAGATGATGACGGATGCATTTTTCGAGGCAATTTTTGTGAGAACGAGGCGCAAATAGCGAGCTATTTACAACGAAGAGCACGAAGCACGCAAATAGCACCGAAGGTGCGCCTAATGGAAAATCGGAGTTTAATGTGCCAAGTTCGGAGCCGGTAAAGCCGGACGTGCTTGTTCAAACGCATATCCCATATTCAGTAGCACGTCATCTTGCCATGCGCCTGCAAAAAAGGACAGTCCCACAGGTAGTCCATTGATTAAGCCCATAGGCACAGTCAAATGCGGATATCCTGCGATCGCGGCAGGCGAGCTGGCGCTGCCGGTAATGTGGTCGCCTTTTTTGTAATTGATTTTCCACGCCACCCCTGTGGTCGGAGCAATGAGGGCATCTAGACGATGTGTTTTAAGTGCCACGTCTATTCCCTCTGGACCAGCTAATTTTTTTGCACGGGCCAACGCCTTGATATAGGTGGTCTCAGTGAGTGGACCTTTGGCTTGAGCAAGCTGCATAATCTCTTGGCCGAAATAAGGCATAACTTGTTTGGCGTGTTCGGTATTGAAGCGTATCACCTCGGCCATGTTGCGTGATTTGACAGTGCTCGGCGTGCTGGCTAAATAGTGATTCAGGTCGGCTTTGAATTCGTACAGTAATACCGGAAATTCGTCTTTTTCTATTTGTTTTAAGTGGGGAATTGTCACCCCATTGATGATCACAGCACCTTGTGCTTTGAGGATCGCTATGCTGGCGTTAAACAGCGCTAGCGTGGCCTGATCATAGCCTTTGACAAGTTGACTTGCCACGCCTATACGCAGGCCTTTCAATGCCTCTTTATTGAGGCCCGCACGGTAATCTTTGCTGCGTCTTTGATCAGCTTCTTTGGTGGCAGGATCATGGATATCGCTGCCAGCGATGGCGTTCATGATCAGCGCCGCATCGGTCACTGTTAGTGTCATTGGGCCGGCCGTATCTTGGCTATGCGAGAGCGGGACAATTCCACTACGACTGACTAAGCCTAGGGTAGGTTTCAAACCCACTAAACCATTCATCGCGGCAGGGCAAACGATGGAGCCATCGGTCTCCGTACCTATCGCAGCCGGTATCATGCGCGCCGCTACAGCGGCGCCTGAGCCTGAACTAGAGCCGCAAGTATTTTTGCTAAGGTCGTAGGGATTACGGGTCTGTCCACCCACGCTACTCCAACCACTAGTTGATTTGGTAGAGCGAAAATTGGCCCACTCGCTGAGATTGGTTTTGCCGACAATGATGGCGCCTTGGGCCTTTAATTGGGTCACAATAAACGCATCGTTCTCAGCGACGTTTTCCAGCAGTGCTAAAGAACCCGCAGTAGTGGCCATGCCTTTAACCGCGATATTATCTTTGAGCATGAGCGGTAGGCCTTGTAAGGATAATTTGGCATCTCTATTTTTGTCGGCGTATTCGGCATCTTGTGTCGCTTCAGCGCGCATTGCTATCACCGCTGCCAGCTGAGGATTGAGTTTGGCGCTGCGCTCTTGGTAGGTCTTGAGAATTTGTACTGCGCTAGTCTTCCCATCGCGTAATTGTGTACTTAACTCCCTTAGTTGATCTTGTGCATAGCTGTCAATTGCCATTCCGGTGATGCTCACTGTGAGACTAAGCGTTAGGCCAACACGGGTCAAAGTTTTCATACACATTTCCTCTACGATGTTTAGATAAATCGAAGTAGCTATTTGTTGCATTAGTCCATGTTCTTACGGATAAACGCCCACCATGCAGCGAAGACGGTAAAGGTAGCGACGATGGCGACCACGATCCAAAAACCGTTGACGTTTTGTGCTAAAGGGATGCCACCGACATTCATACCGAGTAAGCCGGCGATAATGTTAATTGGCAGTGCTAATACCGTGACGATGGTTAAGACAAACAAGGAGCGATTATTTTGTTCGCCGACGTGAGCGGCGATTTCTTCTTGGAGTAATTTAATACGTTCTTGTAGTGAAGCCATATCGCTTAAGACGACCGAAAATTCCTCAGTGGATTGGCGTAAATCGTGCACGTCGGGTTCTGCCATCCATGTCGGAGGTTTTTGCAAGAGACGAAACAGTGCGGCTGGCTCAGGTGCAAGCAGGCGTTGTAGACGCACCAAAAAACGGCGAAGTTCGCCCAAATTAGCACGCTTGCGACTCAATCGTTCAGCTAAAAAATGATCCTCTACATCGTCAATTTTGGTGATGGCGTTTCTGACGATTCCGGTTAACACATCAGCTTGATCGCGTAATAGGTGAGTGAGCAATTCTGAAGCCGATTGGAATAGTTCCCCCGCGTTGACCGCATGGCGCAATCGATCGACTGACTTCAAGGGCTTACGTCGGGCGCTAATCATGACGTTGCGGTTGAGGTTAATCCATAGGGTAGCAATGTCAGAAGGATCAAAACTAAAATCATGCAAAACATCATTGATCACCGCGATCAGGTGATGGTCGGCGTGTTCAATACGCGTCGAGCGTGAACCTTGGTGTAAGGTTTCATAAAATTCTTCGGGTGAGTCGGTATGCTCTTTGAGCCATTTTTCGGTCGAACTATTCGATAGATTAAAGTGCAGCCATAGGAAAGTATGTTCTGCATTTAACTGGGGATTGGACAGCCATTCTAAGGCATCTTTTGTATGCAAGAGCTTGCCCGCTGTTTGATTCTCAAAAATGTAAGCACAGATCAAACCCGATTGATCGGAGCCATACGAGAGCTGTTCATTGTCTAAATTCATCCGCATATTTACCCGTACATTCGTCCACAATTACAGTAGTAAAAAAAAGCAGTTGCTATTGTAAGGCTAAGTTAGCATTGATTTAGTAATTACTTGCTAGAATTTTATAGTGAATCCGGAGTGGTGATATTGTCGAATTGAAGCGGTATCTGTAACCGAGAATAATAAGCGCACGCGTTTGAGAAAATTTTAGGTAATTTAGCGCTAATGACTAGGCAGATAAATTGTATGTCGGTTCTCTTTTTTTACTGATTAGCTCGCAGATTTATTGATGAATATTTGATCGCATAACACCTAGAGAACGATTCCCTAGGCGTTATGTGGCATCGCTTAATTACTAAATTATTTGGTAGATAGTTTCCAAGCATACACAATAGTCACATTCGTCGTAGCTGGTTTTCCGTCTACTGTACCCGGCTTAAATTTACAGCTGTTTATTGCTTCCAAAGTAGCCTTATCCAAACTCTTACTGCCACTACCAGAAATAACTTTTGTGCTATCTACACCGCCGCTGGCATTAACAACTGCAACGATAGTAACGACGCCTTCTTCCTCATTCAATAAAGCGCCTTTAGGGTAAGTGAACTTACAAGTCTTTTGATCCATGACGGCAGGTACTTCGACAGCGTGCACCATAAATGAGAAAGACAATAACAAAATCGATAAAAACAATTTCACCATGATAATGCTCCATTTAAAGTTAAACTACAAAAATACTCTAATACCATGATTAGAATTAGAGGTCTTACGAACGTATGATTTGTGTGCTTTTGTTGGTGAGTCAGTGATTGTCAAGCGAGGCGACGCTGAGGGTGGAAAACAAGAAGGCGAAAGAAGCAAATTTGATAAAATGGTCTTGTTCATGGCTTATTGTTCCAAAGAAATTTGGATCAGGTCTGGCTCAGAAAACGCTTCAAAAATGCTCGATAGCAACTCTATGAATATACCACATTAATTTTTTCGTGTAATTCAATTTTCGGACTGTTCCGGAACACTGTGGCGTCGTGGATCAAGGTTCAAGGGTCAATGAATGCATGCTCGATTATCCTCTACCTACACAGTAGTATTCCTAACATATTGAACACTTCGGGTGTGATGAGGTAGAGTTTAGTGGCCAATTAGTTGCCAATAATTTGTCCTACTTGAATGTCAAAACCCTGCAAAAAATCCGCCGTGGCAAGGCGCTTCCCTCCCGGTTTTTGTAGTTCCAGCACCCGTAGAACCGAGCGTCCGCCGTCACACGCGATGAGTAGCGCTTCACTTGAGTTTGCTGCGAGCACTTGACCGTCGCTTAACTGCGTAATCGCTAGCGGATTCATCGTTATGACTTCAGCGCGCCAAAACTTAATGCTTGTGCCATGGATATTCGCATGGGCTACGGGAAATGGATTGAAGGCGCGTATCTTACGCTCTATGGTTTGGGCGGATTGATTAAAATCGATAACCGCTTCGTCTTTGCTAATTTTGGCAGCGTAGCAGACGCCCAGTTCCGGTTGTGTTGTCGCTGGCAGGCCTATGCTGCTCAGTTGAGTGAGTGCTGTGACGATCATTTCACCACCCAAGGCAGCGAGTTTGTCATGCAAGCGGCCAGTGCAGTCATCGGGCAAAATCGGGAGTGTTTGCCGTAGTAGCATGGGACCAGTGTCTAGACCTAACTCCATTTGCATGATGGTGATGCCGGTCTCGCTATCGCCAGCTTCTATCGCACGATGTATTGGAGCCGCACCGCGCCAACGCGGTAGTAGCGAGCCGTGGATATTGATACAGCCAAGAGGTGGTATCGTCAAAATTGACATCGGCAAAATCAGGCCATAGGCAGCCACCACCATGATGTCGTGTTCGGTATCGGCTAAGAGATTGTGTGTGGCTTGCGCCTCGTCGGGATATTTGCCGTCCAAGCGCAAAGAGTGCGGTTGCGCCACCTGAATGCCATGTTGCAGAGCCAGTTGTTTGACCGCGGAAGCATGTAACTGCATGCCGCGACCGGCAGGTCTATCCGGCTGAGTGAGTACCAAAGGGACGGTAAATCCAGCCTCAATAATCGCATCTAGTGCGGTAGCAGCAAATTCAGGAGTACCTGCAAAAATAACTTTCATCGGCGCCCTGTTGGTTTGGTTTTGCCGGCTTTAGCGTTCATATCTCTTTCTTCTTTTTGCAGCTTGCTCTTGATACGGTTGCGTTTTAAAGGTGAGAGGTATTCGACGAAGACTTTGCCTTTGAGGTGATCCATTTCGTGCTGTATGCAGACGGCTAATAGACCATCGGCATGTAGTTCAAAACTTTGCCCGTTGAGATCCAGTGCACGTACTTTGACTTCGGAAGGACGCTCAACATTGTCGTAGATGCCGGGGACAGAGAGGCAGCCCTCATCATATATTTTACGTTCTTCGCTTGCCCAAATGATTTCTGGATTGATGAAAACACGAAGATCAGAATTGTCTTCGCTGGTGTCTATAATCATCAATTGTTTGTGCACGTTGACCTGTGAGGCGGCTAGTCCGACACCCGGGGCGTCGTACATGGTTTCAGCCATATTGGCGACCAATTCTTTCAGGCGCTCGTCAAAAACGCTAATGGGTTCGGCGATTTTGTGTAAGCGTGGATCGGGGTAACGCAGTATATTAAGTATGGACATAAGACATTTCACAACAAGCTAGTCAGAGTAAAGTAAGGTTTCTCTTGCTAGTTCAGGGATTTATGGGCAAAATTTGATTCAATTTGGCAAGTTTGGCAAGAGCAGTTCATTTTATGCTCGGCTAAATGGCACCTAACTGACACCTAACAATACAAACGAGTTTTAATTCGGCACGGGACAGAGACCAATATTGCTCTTGAACATGCTACCTGTATCGGAAAATTTCATGAAAAAGTTTAGCACAATCGCTCTTGCTTTTGCTCTTCCCATTTTAGTTTCGCTTCCAGTTTTAGCACAAGAGGAGCAAAAATCTGCCGCCACAGAAGCGGCCAGATCACTTTCTAGCAAGTGTACTTTTCTCGCGGATGCACCAGATAAGCATGTTGTGGTTAAAGGAGATACTTTATGGGGAATCTCTGGCAAGTTTTTACAAAACCCATGGTGCTGGCCTGAAGTGTGGGGCATGAATAAGGAAGAGATTCGTAATCCACATTGGATTTATCCTAAGCAAATTGTGTATTTTGATCGTGCGAATGGGCGCTTGCGTTTGGGTACACCGGTTAATGATGGCGTGCCCAGCGAGGGTAATCTGACGCCGCAAATTCGCAATCAAGTCAATGGCGGTGTGGGGGCGATTTCTTCTATTCCCAATAATGTGATCGAACCGTATTTGTCCCAACCATTGGTGATAGATAAAGATGAATTTGCCAATACACCGCGTATCGTTGCGGCGCAAGAGGGACGGGTTTATTTGGGCAAGGGTGACAATGTGTATGTGCGAGGCGATCTCAAAGGCGGTGTGTCGTTTCAAGTGTTTCGTCCTGGCGTCGCGTTGAAAGATCCTGATACTCAGAATGTCATCGGTTACGAGGCGGTATTTTTGGGTACAGTGAAATTGGAACGTAAAGCAAAAACACCCGACGGCGCTGACACTTTTAGTGTGCAAAATTCTAAGGAAGAAATCGGTGTCGGAGATCGCTTAGTACCGATTCCGCCTACACCTATCATTAACTATGTTCCACACCGACCAGATCAAGACCTTAAGGCACGGGTCGTGGCGGTGTATGGCGGTGTGAGCGTGGCAGGACAAAATCAAATTATTAGTATCAATCGTGGTACTGCTGTTGGACTTAACGTAGGGACGGTCTTGGATTTAGGGCGTTTCGGAAAATTGATCGCCGATAAAACCAATGGTGGTAAGCCAGTGCGTTTGCCAGATGAGGTGTATGGGCAGTTGTTTATATTTCGGGTGTTTAAGAATATCTCCTACGGTTTGGTCATGCAAGTGACCGACGTGGTATCGGTGGGGGATGCGGTTACCACACCAGAGAGGTAAGTCATGTCTGCTGATCTGGAGTGGATGGATTGGCTGCGCCTCGTACAAACACCTGGAGTGGGTGGTGACACCGCGCGAAAATTACTCAGTGCGGTGGGCTTACCTAGTCAGATTTTTAAAACCGAATTTGCAGTCTTACGTCAGCTGGTCTCGGATCGAATTGCTCGCGTTCTAGTCGGAGCGATTACCGAAGATATTGCTCATCAAATTGAGGTCACAGCGTGCTGGTTACAGCAAAGCAATCACCATATTGTGCATTTGGCCGATGCTCATTACCCTAAGGCGCTTCTAGAAATACCAGATCCTCCGGTGCTCTTGTACGTTAAAGGGCGATTAGATTTATTGTCGGCGCAGAGTATTGCGGTAGTGGGAAGTCGCAATGCCACTCGGCAAGGTGTTTTAAATGCTGAAAAATTGTCCGAGAGTCTGTCCCATTCTGGCATTGTGATTGTGTCAGGACTTGCTGCTGGCATCGATGCCGCAGCTCATCAAGGTGGCCTTCGTGGTGTTGGATCCACCATAGCGGTGGTGGGCACGGGTCTCGATCTAGTATATCCCGCGAGCAACCGAGGATTAGCCTGTTTGCTTGCCCAAGATGGCTGCATAGTAAGTGAATACGCTCTGGGGACGCCTCCTATCGCAAGCAATTTTCCGCGCCGTAATCGTATTATTTCGGGTCTGACAAAAGGTGTCGTGGTGATTGAGGCGGCGGCACAATCAGGTTCTTTAATTACTGCGCGCTTAGCTTTGGAGCAGGGGCGAGAAGTTTTTGCGCTTCCCGGTTCGGTCCATTCTCCTTTAGCCAAAGGCTGTCACCAACTGATTAAGCAAGGAGCGAAATTAGTTGAGAGCGCGCAAGATATTTTGGAAGAAATTCAATTTGATTTACCGCAGAGTAGTCGGAATGTTGAAAAGCATTCGGACGCATCGACCTCTCCAGCCTCAGTTCCCGGTTTAAGTGAAGCAAATCTACGGGTGTTATCGATGATCGGTTTTGATCCCGTGCATATTGAGGTGCTAGCGACAGAGTTAGCATTAGCCATTGCGGATTTGTCAGCGGAATTATGCGAGCTGGAGTTACTTGGGACGATAGAAAACTTGCCAGGAGGTTATGTTCAGCGCTGCAATTGACTATTTAATCATTTCAATAGGCTTATTTGTGGCAAAATTTGTCCTTCTCTTGCAGTAGTTTAGACATTACGTTTATTATCCCCGCTAATATTAGGCATTTCCCGTGGAAACTAGATGCACGTAATTCCATTTTAATAATGGATGAATGTTTTAGGACTTACGCAAAATTGCGCTGGCTAGACGCAGAGCCGATGGCAGTACTTTAGTACTTTAGTACGATATGGCGATAGCAACAACGCCAGCGTCTGTTTTGCGTAAGTCCTATGTTTTTAGTATATATTTTTGCGATTCATTATAAAAGATTAATTTAGAAGCCCAACATGACAAAAACCCTGATCATCGCTGAGAAACCCTCAGTTGCGAACGATATCGCCAAGACCCTGGGTGGATTCACCAAACACGATGATTATTTTGAATCAGACGAGTATGTTTTATCGTCCGCCGTAGGCCATCTATTAGAGATCGCCGTACCTGAGGAGTATGACGTTAAGCGTGGCAAATGGACTTTTGCTCACTTACCCATGATACCACCGCATTTTGCATTGAATCCTATCGCCAAAACCGAAGCGCGCCTCAAGGTACTCAATAAGCTGATCAAGCGCAAAGACGTCTCGGCACTGATTAATGCCTGCGATGCTGGGCGTGAAGGAGAATTGATTTTTCGCCTGATTGCCCAACACGCCAAGGCAAAGCAGCCGGTGAGCCGACTTTGGTTACAGTCGATGACTGCGGACTCTATCCGCAACGGGTTTAAGAAATTACGCACTGACGCTGAGATGACACCACTGGCCGATGCCGCTCGTTGCCGTTCTGAAGCTGATTGGTTGATCGGTATTAATGGCACCCGTGCTATGACCGCGTTTAACTCGAAGGAAGGCGGTTTTTATCTCACCACGGTAGGGCGAGTGCAAACGCCTACACTCTCTATCGTGGTGGAGCGTGAAGAAAAGATTAAAAATTTCGTCTCACGTAATTTTTGGGAAGTGCGAGCGGAATTTATCTGTGCCGCAGGAATCTATGAAGGCCGCTGGCTAGATCATCAATTCAAAAAAGATGAATCAGACCCAGAGAAAAAAGCCGAGCGCTTATGGAGTACGGCAGCGGCCGAATCGGTGGTCGCTGCTTGTCGTGGCAAAATCGGTAGTGTCTCAGAAGAATCTAAGCCCGCCACGCAAATGGCACCTGCATTATTTGATCTCACGAGCTTGCAAAGAGAGGCGAATTCCAAGTTCGGTTTTTCTGCCAAAAACACTTTAGGTTTGGCGCAAGCGCTGTATGAGAAACACAAAGTCTTGACTTATCCTCGTACCGATTCACGCCATTTACCGGAGGACTATCTCCCTACCGTTAAAGAGACTTTGGGCCATCTCGCTGAGATTAATAATTTTCAACAATTTGCTGCCAAAATTATCAACGGTAATTGGGTCAAGCCAAACAAGCGCATTTTTGACAATACTAAAATCAGTGATCACTTTGCGATTATTCCAACCGGACATATTCCCAAGAATCTCTCTGAACCTGAACAAAAGCTGTATGACTTAGTGACCCGTCGTTTTTTGTCTGTATTTTTCCCCGCGGCTGAGTTCCAAGTAACGACGCGTATAACCGAAGTGTCTGGACATCAGTTCAAGACCGAAGGCAAGGTCATGACCAATGCCGGTTGGTTGGCTATCTATGGCAAAGAAGCACAGGATGATGCTGATCCAGAAAACAGCGGCAATCTGGTCGCGGTAGCCAAGGGTGAAAAAGTCAAGACCGAGAAAGTTTTCGCGAACGCTTTAGCGACTAAGCCTCCTGCACGATATTCGGAAGCGACCTTGTTATCTGCGATGGAAGGGGCGGGTAAGCTCCTAGATGATGAAGAGTTGCGCGAAGCGATGGCAGGCAAAGGCCTAGGCACCCCAGCCACTCGTGCCTCGATTATTGAAGGTCTACTCTACGAAAAATATATATTGCGTGAAGGTCGCGAGCTTATGCCGACCGCGAAAGCCTTCCAATTAATGACCCTGCTGCGTGGATTGGGTGTAGATGAACTCACTTCGCCCGAATTGACCGGTGAATGGGAAAATAAATTGGCGCAAATCGAGCGTGGCAAAATCAGCCGCGACGAATTTATGCGCGAAATCCAACAGATGACCCAGATCATCGTCAAACGCGCCAAAGAGTTTGATAACGATACTATTCCTGGTGATTATGCGACCTTGCATAGTCCTTGTCCAAACTGTGGCGGAGTAGTGAAAGAAAATTACCGTCGTTTTGCTTGTACCAAATGTGAATTCTCCATGAGCAAAACACCAGGTAGCCGTCAATTTGAGGTCGCGGAAGTGGAAGAGGTTCTCACTAAGCGTGAGATTGGTCCTCTGCAAGGTTTTCGTTCTAAGATGGGACGCCCATTTGCGGCCATTCTGAAAATTGTCAGAGACGAAGACAACAATAATTTTAAGTTAGAATTTGATTTCGGGCAGAATCAAGACGATGATGAGAATGCCGAGGCACAGGATTTTTCAGATGCGACACCTGTAGGAGCTTGCCCTAAATGTGGCGGCAATGTGTACGAGCTTGGATTAGCCTATGTATGTGAAAAAAGTGTTGCCAAGCCGAAGGCATGCGACTTTAGAAGTGGACGAATCATTTTACAGCAAGAAATTCTTCCTGAACAAATGTGCAAATTACTGGTCGAAGGCAAGACCGATTTACTACCAGGTTTTGTGTCACAAAGAACCAGACGACCGTTCAAGGCTTATCTTGTTCGTGGCAAAGACGGAAAAACTAGTTTTGAATTTGAGGAACGTAAAGCCAAAGCACCAGCCAAAACCGGAGCTAAGGCCGCAAGCAAAGCGAGCGCGGTGGCCGTGAAAGAGGTGGCTGTGAAAAAAGCGCCGGTTGCTAGGAAAAAGAAAACTGCTTGAAATTAGCTCAAAGTTAGCTCAAAGTTAGCCAGAACAGAGGAAGTATGGATCAAACCGATTTACTGTCTACCGCTCGCAGCGAATTTTTGCGTGTGTTTTCTCAGGCAGTGCAAGCCACCTTTCCGCTTTGTATTGACGAGTTGTTCAAGCGTGCGGACGAGAGCTATTCTTCCTTGGAGCAAGGGAGGCTGCTTGATGCACGCCAAGTCTTAGTTGAGCAAGTTACTAGCCTAGTTCAGCAGATGACACAAACCATGGACCAATTATTGGCCCGTAGTTTCCAAACCACCTATAGCACCTACAGACCAAGCACTAATTTTAGCAATGAAAGCCTGACCTTAATTGATCCTACCGCCTTTGAAGGCGGCTTGAGATTGGAAGAAATCACCAGTCGCTTTAGGAGCGAGGCGGAGGAGCAGTTACGTGATTTGAATATTCGTATTGCGCTGGTGTTTGAACAAGAAGTTACAAATGAACGAGAAAACCCCTTCCGCCCTTACCTGTTTTCTCGTTGTTTTGCTTCTACCTTCGAAAACCATCAAATTAATCCCAACTTGGTGGATATTCTGATTGAACGCTTTGCTGGCAATTTTGTTAGTTCTGTTCCCTCGGTTTATAGCGCAGTCAATTCGCATCTTGCCCAAAATGGTATCGCCGCTCAATTGCAATTGAAAATAAGAAAATCGCCGACCCAAGCCATCGCTGCCAGCGCCGAGGCGGATGAGAGCCTGGGAGAGGCGGAAGAAAGTGTCAGTGAGCCAGTTCAGCCGCGCCCGATTACTGCTCGTGGCAACTCGGCTGGGGAAGGCCGCCCTAGTCAAATCGAACAATTTTTTAGCTCTGCAATGAATCGTGCGGCCAATTTGGTTGGTCGACGACCAGCGCCAACTGCCCATTCCGATCCAGCACAACGTAGCAATGCCCCAACAGGCTCTGCGCATGAGTATAGTGAAGAGATGAACGCGGCGAGTGCAGCACCTCAGTCACAGAACGCGGTTTTTTCATGGTTAAAAAGTGGCGAAGCGGTCGGTGACGCAATACGCAGTTTCATGGGCGGCGGTTCCGGTAGAGGACAAGCAGTAGACGGCAATGAAGTAAAACACGGACAAGCTCAGCACAAGCCTCAAGAGCCACAGGGCAATGGATCAAGTTTGAAGGACGACGGCGACCGAGTAAGCCAAGAATTTGCAGACTATGCGCCTGCCAGCGGGGACGGGGGAGCAAGCGCGGGCGGCGTTATGAACCAGTATGATGCATTTGGTGCGACCGCGATCAACTCTGACAACGGTGGACAGACCTATACCGGAAATCAAAAATTGCCGATGTCAGTGCATGGATTTCAGCGTGGCCATACTCCTTCAGGCGTCGACATGTTTGATGCTAATGGAGGCTTACGTAATCTCATCATAGAGCAGCGCAGCGCACTAAACGAACTAGCGTCGAGTGTCGATGAAAAGATGACGATAGATATCGTCGCGATGTTGTTCGAATTCATTCTGCGCGACACCCAGGTTCCGGCAGAAATTCGTGCTCAGTTGGGGCGACTTCAGTTCCTAGTTTTAAAACTCGCCTTGCGCGACAGCAGCTTACTCACCCAGAAAGGTCATCCAGTTCGTTTGTTGGTGAATCGTATCGGTTCAATTTCATTGGGCCTAAAACAGATCGACCCTAGCAGCGTAGAAATCACGAAAGAAATTTGCCGCATCGTTGAAGCACTATTGCAGGATGAAAGCGAGAATTCGGAATTATTTTCACTGATGCTCGACGAATTTGATGCCTTCATCGCGCGCGAGCTGCGTGCAGTCGACAAAAAAATAGAAGGAGCGATTGAAGGCGCAGAACATGCTCGTAATCGCACCTTACGTTTTGCGCACACTGCTGCACAATTGCATGAAACGTTCTTGGGCCTCACGATAGACCCATTTCTACAAAATTTTTTCGAAACAGTTTGGGTCTACGCGCTTGAAAAAGCGGATGTGGAAAATAGTAAACGCGCCTATCGCTATCGCCTACTTGTGCCCGATCTGCTTTGGAGTATTGTTCCTAAAATGAATGAGGAAGAGCGCATGCAATTGCTGGCGCTCCTGCCAATTATTCTGAGTACCCTTAAAGAGGGGCTGGCAAGTATTGCTATAGGTGAAGCGAAACAAGACGAGTTGATGGACTGGTTAGTTGAGGCGCACACCAAAGCGATGCGTATTCATGGTTCAGCCACGTTACAAAAAACTTTGTCCTTGTCGACGATACATAATCACTTTAGTCAATTTTTCGCCAATCCCGATCTCAAAGACTTCGCCCCATTGCAGGGCAAAACAGGTTCGGATGTTAAAAAATTCTTAGAAGAAGCCATCAAAGAACTTGATCAACAAGTACAATTGCTAGACCAAGTCTATGACGCTACTTTGCCCGTGGAGCAGACTGAGGCGGAAGAATACTCCTCAGATAATACCGTTGATTTGGTCATGGAACAGTTAAGTGCGGGGGTCGCGGTCGAAATCAATTTGGGTGGTGAGCCAAGTCAAGGGCGCCTCAATTGGGTGGATCCCGCATTGACCAATCTTATTTTGACCTTGGATGGTCAAGAGCGTCCTTCTATGGTTAGCGTACGCATGTTCCGTCGTATGATTGCCCATGGACGAGTTAAATTCCTAGAAGCCGAACCGCTCTTCGAGCGCGCAGTGCAATCCCTCTTAAAGTCCGCCGACACTTTAGAGCCAATTAAAAGCTAAATCGAAACTATATAGCGATGCTTCTCGTATCGCTATATAGCTATCCGTCCGCTTACTTTTCTCTAGCCTGTTTCTGTAATCATCAAAATCATTTACCCTAAAAACTGCTTGCCAAGGCAAGGTAATACTTGCTATAGTTCGCCTCCCGCTAAACGGCGAGGTGAAAAAAAGGCGAAACGAAGCGCGTTGTTCTGCGGTTTTGGTTTGATGGCTTAAGCGCAAGCGAGCGATTGAAT